>NZ_JBXWSF010000018.1:0-61894 GCF_059613285.1 Ruegeria sp. BHSB058
CCATCGACCTCGACCGCATCTATGTCTCGGGCTATTCCTTTGGCTCGGCCATGGCGTGGCGCTATGTCTGCCAGTCGGGCAATCACGTTGCCGCCCTGCTTGCCATCGCAGGCACGTTGAACCAGACCGAGGACTGCCCGCAGGGGCCAGCCGAGGTGCGCCATGTGCATGGCCTTGACGATACGGTGATGCGCTTTCCCTTTGGCCCCGGCGGCGACACGACCTATCCGGTAGCCCTTTGGCGGCAACGCAACGGGTGTCACGAGGCAACGCCGCAGGGTGATTGGCAGGTGGTGCCGTATTTGAAACTTTCGCGCGTGGCGTGGAATGATTGCGACGGGGGGCGGGTGACGCTTGACACTCATCCCGGCGGGCATTTCATCCCGCATGGCTGGATTGCGCGGCAACTCGACGAGTTGCTGGGATTGCCATTATCCTATCCCTAGCCAATGTCGCACCTTTCACACGGCGACCTTCATAGCTCGAACAGGAGATTCGACATGAAATCCATACTGCCCACTGTTTTGCTGATCGGCGCAACGGCGTCTGGTGTCTGGGCCAAGGATACCTATCCGCCGGTGCAGCTGCTGCTGCAAACGGAAACTTCTGTTCTGGGGGAGCCTCTGCAATATCCTGAAGGAACACCGCAGATCACGGTTGCAATCGTCACCATGCAGCCGGGGCAGAAAACCGGATTGCACCGGCATGAGGCGCCTTTGACGGGCTACATGCTGGAAGGTGAGTTGACGGTGGATTACGGCGACGCCGGCATCAGAACCTACAATCAGGGCGATGCGCTGGTCGAAGCATTCGGATCGCCACACGAAGGCACCAATACGGGCGCGGATATTGCGCGCGTTCTGGTCGTATTTTCCGGTGCGGAAGGAACGGAAAACACCGTTTCCGAATAAGCCCGGGGATGGCATCGGGTGACTTGCTGGCCTAGAACGGTTCAAACTTGGATCGGAACGGAGAAAACCGGATGGTGCCCGAATGGATTGCGGTGGATTGGGGCCAGACCCTCCAGCGGGCCTGGGCCATGCGTGGTTCGGATGTGTTGGACCGGGTTGAGCAGCAAGGTGTCGAAAAAACTGACAGAGACGCCTTGATCGATCTTGTCTTTCCTTGGTTGGGGCAGGGCACTGTTCCGGTGGTGACCTGCGGCGCGCTCGGGCCGTTGGGCCCGGCGGTTCCCTGTAAACCCTTCTCCGATGGGACTTGGGCGGTTTCGTTGGGCGACGACCGTGTGAACCTGCATATGGTGCCGGGAATACGACAGTCCACTCCGCCAGACATGATGACGGGCGACGAAACCCGCGTTGCGGGATTTCTGGCGCTCAACAAGGACTGGGACGGGGTTGTGTGTCTGACCGGACAGCAAAGTCGATGGGTGCATGTCAGTGCCGGAGAGGTTGTCAGTTTCCAGACTTTTCTCACCGGCTCTATGCTTTCGGCCCTGAAGCATGTCCCGGCCACGACTTTGGCGCTGATGACAGAGGGGTTCGACCGGCCAGCTTTCATCGCCGCGCTTGAGGATGCCATTGCCAAACCCGAACGCATTTTGGCACGCCTCTATGGCGTTCATGCTGATGGTGTCATGAACGGGTTGGAGCCCGAGGCGGCCCGCGCCCGTATTTTCGGCGCACTGATCGGGGCCGAACTGGCTGCTGCGCGCCCTTTCTGGCTGGGTCAACAATTGGCGGTGATCGGTGACGATCCTCTGGCCAGCCTGTATGTGGAAGCTCTGACGGCACAGGGCGCGCCGGCGGCACTGGCGGATGAGGCGCGCATGACGCTGCAGGGTTTGATCGAGGCCTGGCGCTTACTTGTCGTCTGACGAGACTATTTTGCGAGGGCGACCAAGTGCCTTTCGACCAGTTCCGGCAAATGGCTGCTGTGGTCATAGCGCGCAGAATGCGGCAGTTCTTCGGCAGGACGTTTGCTATAGCCTTGGGTGAATAGAAAGAACGGCACTTCGGCGCGTAGCGCGGTCTCGGCATCCACTTCGCTGTCACCGACATAAAGGTGCGGGCCGTTGGGCAAGGCATCGAATGCGGCCCAAAGGGCGGCTGGGTCGGGCTTGCGAACATTCAGGGTATCGCCTCCGACGACCACATCGAAGTATGGGGCCAACCCCAGGTCATCCAGAACCAGCCGGGCCGCGCCTTCAGGTTTGTTGGTGCAGATGCCAAGGGCGTGTCCACGGGATTTCAGCGCTTGCAAAGCGTCCCTGACGCCAGGATATAAAACGGTCATTTCGCTTGGCGCGGCTTTGTAGTGATCCAGTGTTACCTGTGTAAGCCGAGGATGAGAGGCAATATCCAAGGCGCAGTGATGGATCACCATTTTTACCAGATGAGGCAGGCCGTTCCCGGTGAAGCCAATTACCGTTGCCAGGTCAAGTGGCGCAACGCACTCTGCCTCAAGCATCCGGTTGACCGCCGCCGCGATATCCGGCGCACTGTCAATCAGGGTGCCGTCAAGGTCGAATACGATGGGTGTGGTCATGACATCTCCGGTCTTGTCAAGCCTACCAGTGACAGCGCCGCGCCAGAAAATCCACCGGAAACAGAATGTCGTCTTAGTTTTGGCTATGAGTTCAGCGGAACAAAATGATAGGCATCGCCGCTTCGATCAACATGCCCGATGCCGCCATGACTGAGATGAAACCCAATGATCCGGGTGTGCTGCGAGGCCAGCTGGTCCAGAAGTTGCACACGTGTCGCGGCGGCCATTTCCTGATCGTGGTCCGAACCGGAGTGCCAATCAGGCCGCTCGAATGCGACGTGAAAGTTAATGAGCGCATCGCCAACGATCATCAGGGATTCAGACCCACTGCGCAGTTCGAATGACATATGGCCCAGCGTATGGCCAGGGGTTGCGCGCGCAGCGACGCCAGAAAGGATCTCCTCTCCATCATCAAAAAGCTCGATGCGGTCTTCAAGCACATCCAACCGGCGTTTTGCTCCAACTGCCATGGTCTGACGTGCGGCACCGATTTCATTGACAGTATTCGGGTTCCACCAATAGTCCCATTCGGCCTTCCCCATCATGTGTCGTGCGTTGATGAAGAATGGTTCGTCAAAGTCATCCAGAGCGCCCCACAGGTGATCGGCATGACCATGGGTGAAGATAACATCCGTGATGTCTTCGGGGGTTAGGTCGATTGCACCCAGCGCCTCTGACAGCTTGCCGGCACCATCCTGAAATCCAGGGCCAGCGCCCACGTCAAACAGGATATTCCTGTTTCCGGTTTGGAGCAGCGTCACGTTGCAGGGGGGCTTTATCAGATCGCCGGTCAACCCGTATTTTTTTAGAATCGGGGCCAATTGATCCTGTGGCATGGCGTCGAAGAAAAACTCGGCCGGGACAGTCAGATGGCCGTCGCTGAGGCTGACGATCCGGGCCTGGCCCAGACTGATTTCCGTTGCGGCCCAGGTTGGTCTGGTACTCAAGGCGGTTGTGGCCGCGGTTGCTTTTAGAAATGTTCGGCGGGTCATGAGCATGATGGATCCTCCTGAACGCATAATTACATTCAATAACGTGAATAACAATAACATGATGAGATCCGATACTGGAAATCCCCGCTTGACTTACCTTACTAAAATAATCAGATTAACCCAAGAGCAGTAGCCACCCCGGAATTCGGGTCAGCCAGCAATGAAAATGGAAGCGAATGTTACTGGTATTGCCGCTGCGACGCGGACGCGCCAGCGGTTTTGTGGAACGCATTCGTGACCCGGACTCTGGAGATGACGCGATGAACGTTCAAAACCCGACACCCTCTCAAGGCTATGCTGTTCAGGTGCTACCTGCTCACAAAGCCGAAGATCTGACCGCAGGTGGAAACCTCGCCCATATTGCCTTGGGAGACCAGCTTTATACCTTGCGCATCACCCGCGCAGGCAAGCTGATCCTGACGAAATGAGCAACCAAATCTCGCGAGGTGCGGCCGCGGTTGGCCGGCTGTCCGATTTGGGTCCGATCGAAGCGAGGGTGGTCATGTATCTGCGCCGATGGAGCGATCGAGACCAAGCGAGGAGCGACGGTCAGAACTCGGATTTGACCATCTCAACCGGAAAGGATCAATCGGTGGCAGCGACGCTGGACCAGATTTGTATGCTCTGTGCACATTATGGTCGGCGTCCGCTGGTGCGGCATGAGATTGAATGCGAATGTCTCGGGGCGGACGAAAGCTGTTTCGCCCATATGGTCGGGGCTGCTTCGGAGGGGGCAAGGGAAGACGCCCTTATGGTCGCTTCGCTGATCGTAAGAGCCGATGTTGCACCGGCCCTAGTCGCTCTGTCTGAACAACTCGGGCTGGCCTTGCGGCGTGTCGCGGACACTCACTTTGAGGGTTGCCGAAACCTGTCCTGCCAAAACAGGCATCTGCATTGATGACCGGTTCTGATCAGCAACAACCGCATCCCGCGTGATGCTGGCCGTGATCGCACGCAGGGGCCGGGGTGAAGGTTCCCACCTCATCCAGAACGACGCGTAAGGCCCAAAGGATCATGTCAACGTCATCGGCCTCGACGGTCAGCGGCGGACGGATTTTCAGGATGTTGTCTTTTGGCCCTTCGCTGCCGATCAGAATCCGATGGTCCCGCATCCGGTTCTTGACGTATTTACAGATCTCGGTGCCTTCGGACCCGTCCGGGTTGATTAATTCTACGCCAAGGAACAGGCCCATTCCCCGTACATCCCCGATACAAGCGAAGTCCGCATCAATCTGGCGTAGACCGGTCATCAGGCGCTCGCCCATGAGGCGCGCGTTTTCCTGCAAGCCTTCGTCATCGACGATGTCCAGAACCTCTTTGCCGATCAGACAGGACAGGGTAGACCCGCCAAAGGTCGAAAAGAACTCGATACCGTTGTCAAAGCTTTCGGCAATTGCCTTGGTCGTGACCAGAACACCCAGCGGGTGCCCGTTGCCGATGGGTTTGCCCAACACCACGATATCTGGCAGCGCTCCTTGATGTTCAAAACCGAAGTAGAACTCACCCAACCGGCCAAGACCGGTCTGAACCTCGTCCGCGATACATACCCCACCGGCGGCGCGGATTTTCTTGTAGACAGCGGGAAGGTATCCCTTGGGTGGAATGATCTGGCCGCCGACTGACGGGAAGGTTTCGGCGATGAACCCCGCTACGCCATGGCCCTTCTCCTGCAAGGCAGCGATGGCCGGGTCGACGAGATCCGCAAATTTCTTGGCGCGCTCGGGATCGTTCCGCTTGAATGATCCGCGATAGTCATCCGCGACTTCGACCAATTCGACCCAATCCGCTTGCCCCACGCCGCCCGGCTTGTTGAACTTGTAGGCCGAGATGTCAATCGCACCGGTCGTGTTGCCGTGATAACCGTGATTGGGCGTCACCATTCCCTTGGCGCCGGTATGCGCGCGCGCCAACCGCAAGGCCAGTTCGTTGGCTTCGGTGCCGGAATTGACGAAAAAGCAAACCTCCAGGTGGTCCGGCATTTTGGACAGAACCTTTTTTGCAAATGCTGTCTGTGCCGGATGCAGATAGCGGGTGTTCGCGTTCATCCGCCTGAGTTGGTCCGCCGCGGCCGCCTGAACGCGGGGATGCGCATGCCCTACATGGGGGACATTGTTATAGGCGTCCAGATAAGGCCGTCCCCATTCGTCGAACAAGTGGTGTTTCCAGCCACGCACCAGCATGACAGGATCGTCGTAGGTCAGTGACAGGTTGCCACCGAAATGTGCTTGCCGCTCGGCCAGAACCTGGGCCTTGTCGGTCGGGCGATAAGACACCTTGTCATCAGGCAGGTTCAGCAGCGCCGCAGGGTTCGGGCAAACCGCGTGCCACAGGTCCATCTCGTCCGGATCGCCAACGCCGGGCCAGTCGTTTTCCATTCCGGCCGTGGTCAGCGCCAGCTGGAAATGCACATGCGGCGCCCAGCCGCCGTTCTGTCTGGCATCGCCGAGCTTGGCAAAGGCTGAACCCTGAGCCACCGGATCGCCCGGTTTCAAGCGGTCGCAAATCTCGGGGTCGAGATGGCCGTATAGGGTATAGAAGGCATCGCCCTGAGGCGTTTCGTGATGCAGGATTACCACTCCGCCGTAGTCGAGGTGATGATCTCGGTTTTCAACCGCTTCGACGCGCCCGCTCATCGGCGCGTAAAGGATCGTGCCAGCCGGGGCGAAAACGTCCACCGCCAAATGCACCGTGCGCCGGTCGCTGGCTTTCCACGGCCCTTTGCGGAACGCGGTATCGGCGTAGATCAGCCGGGGTTCGTTGTAATAGCCCAGCCACATATCCGTACCAAACTCTTCGCCCACGCGGGCGGCTTCTTCCAGTGGCATGTGGAACGGGTTTTGTGGCCAAAACGAATTTTCGACGGAAAGGGACCCCATCGGCGCATGTGACAAATCCTGTCCGAACAATTCCGCGAAATCGCCCCGGTGTTCCTCAAGATAGGCATGAATGCGTTCGGCCCCATCCGTCACCGGCAAGCCGCAGGCAACGCGCAGGCGCGCGGGCATCATGCCACCATTAATGGCCGTGTTTTCCAGGAACCGCCACGCTGGGGCCTGACTGATCGTCACGTATGGATCGTCGGGGTTTTCAGCGGCCATCAGTGAGGAGTTCACCACCGAAACCGCCAACCGTGTTCTGAGCAGCGGCCAGATCAGATCGACTTCGGCGGCGCTTAGCCGGTTCGCGGCGTGATATGCGCGAACCAATGCAGACAATGCTCGTTCTGGGTGCGGATGGTCCAGCACCACATAAGCCCCGGCAATCGCCACCTCACAAACTTTTGGCGCCGCACACATGTCGCCCAGATCGATCAGCCCCGAAATCGACCGACGTTCATGCAACTCGCCTTCGACCAGAACGTTATAGTCGTTTGCATCGTTGTGAATGGCCTGTTTCGGCAGATCGGCGAGTTTGCAGGAAGCCGCTTCAAAAGCTCTATATATCTCTAGAAGAATTGCTCGCCGGGACGGATCTCCAATTGTGTCGAGATGTTTGGAAATCCATCCGGCCTGCATGAGATCCCATTTGAAGCCTTCGCGCCGAAGCCCTTCGTGATCAAAGCTTGCAAGTGCTCGGTCCGTCGCGCCCAGCACGCGACCGAGTTTCAGGATCAGATCTTCGGGTTTGGGAGCGGATTTCGCATAACAACGGCCAGGCAATCTTTCCATCAACCAGACAAGCCGCGGTTTTCCGTCTTTGTCCGCGATTTCAGGAAGGCGTTTGTCGTCGAGCGCCGGTATGACGCCCGGAAAGGGCAGGCCGGGCGCATGAATACCGATATGCTCCAACGCTTTGATTTGCAGATCCACCAATTCGGCATCGCAACCCGGACGCATCACTTTCAAAACATGGTTCTGCCCATTCATGCCTTCGGCCAGAAAGTTCAGGTCAAATTCGCCGTCCAGACGGGTCAGTTTTGCCCGAATGCCCCAATGCCTGTGCAGGGCCTCGGCCCAGAATGCCGTATCGCCGCTCATCGGTTCCGGTGTCCTCTCTTCAAAACCTGATGCCTTAATCCAGCGCGCGCAGGCGCTTGATCAGTGACGAGGTATCCCAACGGCCACCGCCCAGTTTTTGCACATCCTTATAGAACTGATCGACCAAAGCGGTGACCGGAAGCGATGCCCCGGTTTCGTTGGCGGTATTCAGGCAGATGCCCAAATCCTTGCGCATCCAGTCAACCGCGAAACCGTGGTCGAAATGGTCATCCAGCATCGTCTCGTACCGGTTTGACATCTGCCAGCTCCCGGCCGCGCCCTGGCTGATCACCTCGACAACCGCACGCCCGTCCAGTCCCGCCTTTTCGGCGAAATGCAATGCCTCGCTCAGGCCTTGAACTAGCCCGGCAATGGCAATCTGGTTGCACATCTTCGTCATTTGTCCGGCCCCGCTGTCACCGATGCGGCGGCAAATCCTGGCATAGATCTGCATCACGGGCTCAGCCTGGTCAAAGGCAGCCTGATCCCCACCGCACATGATCGACAAAAGCCCGTTTTCTGCCCCGGCCTGACCACCCGAAATAGGCGCATCCACAAAGGCAATCCCTTTGGACTGACCTGCCTCGTACAGCTGGCGGGTCACTTTGGCTGATACGGTAGTGTGATCGACAAATACCGAGCCGTGGGCCATGCCATGAAACGCGCCGTTCTCACCCGTGCAAACCATGCGCAGGTCGTCGTCATTGCCGACGCAGGCCATCACGAATTCGGCTCCGCGCGCGGCCTCTTCAGGCGTCGACGCCATCGCGCCGTGGTGTTGCTCAACCCAGGCCTCGGCCTTGGCCTGTGTGCGATTGTAAACGGTGACATCGTGGCCCGCGGCTTGAAGATGCCCGGCCATGGGATAGCCCATGACGCCGAGGCCAAGGAATGCAATTTTCGCCATCTGGTGATCCTCCCGATTGCCCGGTCGCGACCATAAATCGGAGCGGCCGGGGATGCTCTGCCGAGACAAAGCAAAGCCCGGCCCAAAGGGCAACCCCGTCTGGCGTTCAGGATGGGGCAAAACTCGTTTTCCGGGTTAAAGGTGGCGCGGATCGTCCAGTTCAAGTGCGAATTTGCGCGGCATCAGGCCCGCTTGGAACCATTCGATCATTGAATAGACCGAATAGACCGGAAGACCCGTACGTTTGCGGATATCCGCAGCATACGGAACCATGTTGGTGCATTCCAGCACGATCGCGCCTGCATCCGGTTCGTTTGCAATGATCTCGTCAGCGGCATCCAGCAGGTCAAGCCTGCAGGCCTCGAAGTCGATCCGGGGGGCGTCGCCCAAGATGTCGCGTGTAAAGGCCCGCCCCCCGTCAGTGCCATAGATGGGTGTGTCCAGCGGGACTCCGGCAGCTTTCAGGTGGGCATCGGTCAAAGTCGTTTTCGAAATCGTCAGGATCACCGGCTTTCTTGTTGGCGGCAACATAGCCTGCACCATCGGAACCTGTATCAGCGACGACGTTGCGACCGGCACGCCAAGTGCTTCACGCAGTTCGTCCTGCACCAGTGCAAGAAACCCGCAATTCGTGGTAATGCCATCCGCCCCGGTAGCGACCAGATCGCGGCCTGCTTGGACAAAGGCATCCAGCAGATCCTTGGGGTTCCCGCGCACGACTTTCTCGGGTGACGCGCCGCGTACCACACGGTAGTGCACAGGAAATGGCCAGGTTGCGGCGTTGCCCATGTCACCGAGGATGCGCGGAAAGCGGGTTTCCAGCATCAGGATGCCGATTGCGGCGCCAAATACGGTCTTCCCTCCGGTATGAACAGACATGTGGACCTCAGAAATCAGGGACATAGAGTTGGGCGTAAGCGTCGCGAACGGCTTGTGTTGCGCCTTCGCGTCGGCGCTCGATATGGGCGCGCATCTGGACGGTTGCCTCATTCGCGTCGCGGGTGGCTATAGCCTTCAGAATGCGGCGATGGGCCGAGATCATGGTTTTGCTGTCTGATGCCGTTTCGCGAAGCCTGCGAAGATCGATCAGACGCAGATATCGGATGCGGTCATTAAGGTTGGCAAGCATCCGGCACAGTTCGGCATTGCCCGACAGTTGGCACAACTGACCGTGAAAGCGTTCGTCCATTGCCAAGAGCTGCTCTGGATCTGCTTCAGGGGTATAGTCAGGCGCGATGTCTTCGAGTTCCTGCATCAGTGCGGTGATCGCATGATCTGTTCCGCGCTCGCAGGCCAGGCGTACCGCTTCGACTTCAACAGCGACACGGGCCTCGTACAGGTCCATCACCAGTTCAGGCGAGAGCGAGCGGCAGAAAAAGCCGCGCCCTGAATGAAAGGTCAGAAAGCCTTCGGCCACTAGCCGGTTCAAGGCTTCGCGGATTGGTGTACGCGAGGCGTTGAGTTGGGTGGCCAATGCACTTTCATTGATGCGGGCATCCGGCTTGAAGGCGAAATCCGCCGCCATGCGCCGCAACGCTTCGTACAATCGGTCAACATTGCTTTCTGCCTTGGACATATCCGCTCCTCTTGGCGCCGAGATTAGGACGGGATTGACATGTGTGCAAGATGTAATGCAATTCTGTATACAATTTTGAACACGATTCTGCAGGGGAGTGAAATGAGCAATCAGATGAACGGCGCCGAGGCGATGATGCGGATGCTTGAGGCGCAAGGCGTGCAGCATATCTTTGGCCTTTGCGGCGACACCACGCTGCCGTTCTACGACGCCATGCTGCGGCTCGATCACAACATCACTCACGTTCTGACTCGTGATGAGCGCAGCGCGATGTATATGGCCGATGGTTATTCCCGCGTGACCGGGCGTGTCGGTGTGGCCGAGGGGCCATCGGGTGGCGGGGCGACCTATATCCTGCCAGGACTGATCGAGGCGTCTGAAAGCTCTTATGCAGTGCTCGGCATCACCACGGATATCTCGGTGGCGTCTTATGGGAAATACCCACTGACCGAGGTGAACCAGGAGGCGCTGATGGCGCCGCTGACCAAGTGGAACACGGTGATCAAACGCGCAGACCACATTCCTCGCATGGTTCGCGCGGCATTTCGGGCAATGACCACCGGGCGGTCAGGCGCGGCGCATATCGGGCTGCCTTATGACGTTCAATATGACCCTGTTGATGTGTCTGACATCTGGGCCGATGCGGCTACCGCGACCTATCCTGCTTATCCTCAGGTGCCGGCACCAGGAGCGGCTCAGGCAGCAGTCGAGGCAATTGTGTCGGCCAAGAACCCGCTGATCGTTTGCGGTGGCGGTGTTGTCATTGCGCGGGCCTGGGATGAACTTGATCGCTTGGCCACCCGGCTGGACATACCGGTTGCAACCTCGATCTCGGGGCAGGGATCATTGGCCGAAACGCATCCGAATTGTTTGGGTGTTGTCGGGTCCAATGGTGGCACCGACGAAACATGGGAAATGATGGAGGCGGCCGATCTGGTCGTGTTCATGGGCTGTCGTGCCGGCTCGACCACGACGGCTCGGTGGGAGGCGCCAAAACCCGGCACCCGGATCGTCCATTTCGACAACGACCCGATGGTGATGAATGCCAATTACCGAACCGAAGTCGCCGTAGTAGGCGATTTGCGGCTTGCGCTGGCCGAAGTCAACGCGGTGCTAGACAGGTTCGACCAGGGGGCCAAAACTTTTGGCGGTGCTGCCGCAATTGCAGAAAAGAAAAAGCGCAAATTTGAAGTATTCGAGAAACTCGCACAGTCTTCTCAGGCGCCGATCCGACCCGAACGGGTGATCGCCGCACTGATGAAGGTGTTGCCAGAGGACGCCACCGTCGTGTCCGATCCCGGCACCAGTTGTCCCTATTTCTCGGCCTACTATCAGTTGCCGAAACCTGGGCGGCATTTCATTACCAACCGGGCACATGGTGCGTTGGGGTATTCGCTTTCGGCGGCGTTGGGTGCGTGGTACGGGCGACCAACCTCGAAAACCGTGGCGCTGATGGGCGACGGGTCGTTCGGATTCACTTGCGGTGAGTTGGAAACCGTCTGCCGTGCGCGTGCGCCCATCACATATGTCGTGTTTTCGAACTCCAACTTCGGCTGGATCAAGGCCAGCCAGTTCGCGGACAAGGATGCACGGTATTACAACGTCGATTTCAACCAAACCGATCATGCAGCGATCGCAGCGGCCTATGGTGTCAAAAGTTGGCGGGTCGAGAACCCTGCCGATCTGGAAAAGGTGCTCGCCGAGGCGGTTGCACACGATGGACCGACACTGATCGACGTTGTCTGCCAAGCGCTTGAGGAAAGCAACGCCCCGGTACGACGCTGGATGGGATGATCGCCGTCTTGAAAGGACTCTGGTAGAGCCGTTCTGCTGCGAAGTGGCGGAGTCCCGAGGGTTTCACCAGTTACTCTGTCTTTATCAGTTTCGCCAATTCGGCACGGTCTTCGTCGCTCCAGGCCGAAGGGTCTTCGCCATGTGCGACCACCGCGTGAAGCTCCATCAATTTCCAGACCTCGTCCTCGGTCGCTGCAACGACTTTACCGGGGCAGGCCTCCATGCCGGGATAATCTTTGCAGGCGTATGAAAACGACTTTGACATCGTGTTCTCCTTTCGCGGGTTTGAGATGGGTCAGAATGTGTCGAAGGCAGGTGCGTTTGCCGGCAAGGTGATCCACGGTTGTTTATGTGAAACGAAGACATGGTTCTTTGGTGTCGCGATGGTTGGGTCATCCAGCGTCACGGCGGCGAACCAGGCGTCCCCGCTCCAGTCCTGGCCTTCGACCTCGTGACCTGCGGCATAGGTCAGGGTGGTGCCGCAATCGCCGCAAAATCCGCGCCTGACTCCGGGCGTCTTTTCACAAAACTTGATTTTCCCCTTGGTTACCGAGAACTCGCTGGACGGAACCTTGGCCCAGGTCACGAATGCCCCTCCCAGCGCCATTTGGCACGAACGGCAATGGCAATGAGCAGAGAAATCGGGCGCCTGTTCGATCCGGTATCTGACGGCGCCGCAGTAACATCCGCCTTCGTGTTGCGTTGAGCCGGTGGCCATGTCCAACCTCCCTTCTTACCTCCCAAGGTAAAGAATGTCTTTCATACTTTAGAAGAACTCTTCGCCTTGTATGCTATGAGACTTGAGGAAATCGGCGGATCGTGCAACAAAATTAATTTGTATAATTGTTAGAAATACTATCGAATGAACTGGCTGAAACTTCCCCCTCTCAATGGATTGCGCGCCTTTTCGGCAGTAGCCGAAACCGGTAGTTTCTCTCTTGCGGCGGGGCGGTTGAACGTCACCCACGCTGCTGTCAGCCAGCAGGTTCGATTGCTGGAGGACCGGCTGGGAACGCCACTGGTCACGAGAGTTGGGCGTGGGATTGAACTGACCGAGGAAGGGATAGCGCTTGCGCGGGATCTGGAGGTTGGATTTGCCACTATCGGGCGTGGTGTCGAGCGTCTGACCGACAGCCTGGCCAACAGACCGGTTCAAATCACCATGTCGCCCGCGTTTGCCGTTGAATGGCTGCTTCCACGCATGGCCGCGTTTCAACAAAGCAATCCCGACATCACATTGATGCTAAACCCGACTGCCGATTTGGTCGAGCTGAAGCCCGGCGGAGTCGATATTGCGATCCGGTATCGTGACAAGCGCCGCCCGGTCAGCGATGTCGAGCCGTTGCTATTGTCGGACATGGTGTTGATCGGCGCGCCGGAACTGGTTGCCGGACGGGACTTGTCCGATCCGGCATCTCTGATGGACTTGCCCTGGTTGCAGGAACTTGGCACCAACGAGGCTGCAGAGTGGCTGACGTATCACGGAGTAGTGCAGGATCGCCCTTTGGTGGTCCATCAGATGCCGGGAAACCTGATCATGAATGCGGTGCGGCGTGGGGACGGGATCACATATAGCAGCCGTGCGTTCTTTCAAGAGGACATCGATGCGGGCCGTATTGTTGAGTTGTTCTCCGAAAAGCTTTTCGGTGTCTACTATGTCGAAACCCGCCCCGGGGTATTGCGGCCTGCGGTCAGAACCTTTGTGAACTGGCTGAGATTTCAGGCCGAAACAGTCACTGTGTAGTGCGGTCTCAGATCCGGCGAGCGGTTCCTGAAACCCTGATACCTTCTCCGGGTTGTTCACCAATTTCGGCACGTAGCAGCGATCTTGCGCCCATGTCTTCGCCTTGAACGATGTCAATTGCGCCGCCGTGTGGCCAGCCGATATCCCTAAGGTAACCTGCCAGCGCCGCCGCCGCCGCGCCTGTAGCCGGATCTTCCAGCACGCCGCCAACGGCAAAGGCGTTACGGCTGTGAAACCTGCGCGGGGTTTCTAGCCACAGCAGGCTAATCGTGGTGAAACCGTTCAATTCCATGAATTTTGCACCTAGGTTCAGGTCGTAGTCCATTTGTGCAAGTTTCGACCGGTCCTTCAGCGCAAGGATCAGGTGGTCGTTGCCCGCATTGGCGACGGCCGGAGACAGGGTTGGGTTCAGATCATCGTCATCCAGTGCAAACAAGGCCAACGCGGCGTCCAGGGTTTCTACGTCAATCACCCGACTATGGGTGGGCGGAGAAATAAGCGCGGCTTGTACCCGCGTCTCACTTCGCGCGCCTTCAACCGAAATCTGTACGTCATTCAGATGCAGTGCAAAGGTGCCGTCGCCGAACCGTTCCGCCAGATTCGCGCCCAGTGCAATCGTTGCGTGGCCGCAAAATGCGACCTCCCCTGCCGGAGCGAAAAAGCGAACCCGCCAACCTTCTCCCTTAGGGGCTGCAAAAGCAGTTTCGGAATAACCGACTTCCGCAGCGATTCGCTGCATTTCGGAATCCGGAGGCAGGGCATCGGCGATGAATACACCGGCAGGGTTGCCGCCTTGGGCACCATCAGCAAAAGCAGCGATGCGTTCGACATGAGTTGTCATAGGTCTAACTCCTTTAAAAACGGCTCTCCGGCAAGCCAGAGAACCACATGCCCTCAATTGATACGGGCGAGAAAATCTTTCATCTCGGTTGCGATCTCGGTCCCATATTCTTCCAGCGCGAAATGGCCGGTGTTGAGCATGTGGAACTCTAGGTCTTTTAAATCGCGCTTATAGGGATGAGCCCCTTCTTCGGGAAAAATCACGTCGTTTTTCCCCCACATCAGAAGCGCGGGCGGTTGATGCTCGCGAAACAGGGCCTGCCATTTCGGGTACTCCCCGACATTGGTGCCGTAATCCAGAAACATCTCAAGCTGCACTTCCTGATTGCCAGGGCGGTCCAGCAGGTATTGCACGTGCCAGAAGTTGTCGGGGCTGATGGCATCGGGATCCTGAGTTCCGTGAGTGAATTGCCATTTGGTTGCATCCATTGTCAGAAAGGCGCGAAGAGCATCGCCGTTTTCCGTAGATGGGTCTGCCCAATAGGCTTTGATCGGTTCCCAGAACTCGCGCAACCCCTCTTCGTACGCGTTGCCGTTCTGAATGATAAAGCCCGTCACCCGTTCCGGGTCGTCCGCGAACATGCGAAAGCCGACCGGAGCCCCATAGTCCATCAGATACACTGAGTACTGGTCAACGCCTTTGGCGTTCAACAATTCGGTTACAATCCGTGCAGCGCCTTCAAAACTGTAATCGTATTCGGCGGCATCGGGCATGTCAGATGCTCCGAAACCGGGATAGTCCGGCGCGATCACATGATAATTCTCGGAAAGTTCGGGAATCAGGTTGCGGAACATGTGCGACGAGGTGGGAAAGCCATGCAGCAATAGAACCGTCGGATTCGTCGGATCTCCGGCTTCGCGATAAGCAATCTTCATTCCGCCAATTGTTTCCGTTCTAAAGACGGTCGCATTCGCGCCGGTCTGACCGGCAGTCGCAGGTAGTGCAAGCAAAGCGGTAGCGGCCACCGCCATGGCGGTGTTTGAAAAAATCCGTCTCATGGTTCAGTCCTTTGGGTTTGGGGTGATGGGCGCGACGCCCGGAAAGCGACCTCAGCCTTTTGTAGCGTCGGCCAACTCGTCTTTCAGGCGCTGGTTTTCGGCCTGAAGTTGTACCAGTTGTTGTCCCAGCGCATTGAGATGTGGGCGTAGTTCTTCTTCGGTGAAGCGAGGTGTGATGTGACGAGGGCAATTCCAGTCCAAACCCTCGACACGAATGATCACCGCTCGTTCTGCCGTCGCATCAGCGCCTTCGGGAAAAAGGCTGGCCGCAGCGGCTTTGCCTTCGGAGAACTCGACGCGGCCCAGAATCTTGAGACGACGCTGATTGGCGTAATCCATCAGGATCATCGCAATCCTGTCATTGCCATCCAGATTGCCGCGCGAGATGTATTGTTTGTTGCCGGAAAAATCGGCGTAACCAATTGTAGTCGGCCCAAGCACTTTCAAAAAACCGACGGGACCGCCGCGATGCTGGACATAGGGCCAACCGGTTTCGGATACGCTCGCCTGATAGAACCCGTCGCGGCCTTCGATGAATGCCTTCTCGGCGGGGCCGATCTGGTGACCCTGCTGCGGGCCACCTTCGATGAATTTTGCATAAGTTGCTGCTGATCCCATCCGCTCCTGTTGGGCGCGGACAGTGGGTGTGAAGGTTAGTTCGGAAAAGGCGCGTGGCATGACTTTCCTTTCAAAGACCCAGATCGGACAAGCCGGGATGATCGTCGGGGCGAGGGCCAAGCGGCCAGTGGAACAGGCGATCCTGCTCGGAAATCGGTAGATCGTTCAGCGATGCGTGGCGGTGTGCCATGCGGCCATCTTGAGCGAACTCCCAGTTCTCGTTCCCATAGGAGCGGAACCAATGCCGGCTGTCATTCCGCCATTCATAGGCATAGCGCACGGCGATACGGTTGTCGGAAAAGGCCCAGAGCTCCTTGATCAGACGATAGTCCAGTTCCGAATGCCATTTCCGGGCCAGAAAGGCATGGATCACATCGTGACCGGACAGGAACTCGGCTCGGTTCCGCCACTGGCTGTCGTCGGTGTAAGCTGGCGTCACGATATCCGGGTTGCGGCTGTTCCACGCGTTTTCGGCCATTCGCACCTTTTGCGCGGCGGTTTCCAGCGTGAAGGGCGGAAGAGGAGGGCGGTTCATATGAAAGGTCGCTTTCAGGCAAGAGTGGCGACGAGTATCGCCAGGGCCAGCAGAACTGGCAGATGTTGAGGGGGAAACAGACTGGCGCGGCGTCGCATGGTTTATCTCCGAGTGCGTACTGATCGGTAAACTTAAGCTTCAAAGTGTACTGATCAGTAAATGATTTCAAGTGTGAAACGGAAAAAAGTGTCTGTGCCTGAATGCTGAAGTGGTTAAAATGCAGATTTCTAAGGGTTTTGGCAGAGCATTTGCCTTCTGCGTCCTCGGGAACTATGTACTGTTCGGTACACTATGGAGCCGAATCATGCGTCCGAACAAACGGGATGAACTGGTCCGAAAAGCGCTGCAGGTCTTCTACCGCGATGGATTTCATGCCACCGGAATGGACAAGCTTGTGACGGAAACCGGAGTCTCAAAGACCTCGATGTACAAGCACTTCCGCACAAAGGAAGAGTTAATCCTTGCCGCACTGAGACTTCGGGACGAGAATTTTCGAAACTGGTTCCTGCGCCGCATTCAGGAACTGGCGGATACGCCTGCCGGACAACTTCTTGCGGGCTTTGATGCGCTGGCCGAATGGTTCGAAGAAGACGGTTATCGCGGTTGCATGTTCATCAAGGCTGGGGCCGAGTACCAGGAAAAGGATCACCCGATCCATGCGCAAGCTGCTGAACACAAGCGGCTGATTTTGAATCACATTGTTCATCTGGCCCGCCAAGCAGGTGCCCGGAATCCGGAAAAGTTGGGAAGCCAGCTTTTGTTGCTCAAGGAAGGCGCAATCGTGTCTTCAGTTTTGCTGAACACCAGTCAGCCCGCGATGGATGCCAAAGATGCGGCCGAGGTATTGTTGAAGGCCGCGCTGACGTGACGGGGGCCGAGCTATTCGCCACTCAACCTCATTTGGCGCACAGCAAGATCGCGCATGATCTCCTCTGAACCGCCACCTATAGCCATGACCTTGACCTCACGCCAGACCCGTTCGACCGGGTTGCCTGACATATACCCGGCCCCGCCGAAAACCTGTAACGCTTCGGAGGCGACGAATTCCAGTGCTTTGCTCGCCTGCACCTTGGACTTGGCAATCTCGGCGGCCGGCATCAGGCCTTGACTAATGCCCCAGCATATCCGCTCAAGATAGGCTTCGATCATATCGATCCGGGCCGACATCTCGGCGAATTTGTGAGCTATCACCTGATGTTCAATCAGGTATTTACCGAACGTCCGACGTTGTCTCGCCCACTCAAGCGCTGATTTGTAACACAGCCGCATCATCCCCAAGCTGCCCGCAACCATGGCAAGGCGTTCGTGGTTGAAGTTGCTCATTATCGCGAGAAAGCCCTTGTTCTCGGGTCCGATCAGGGCCGGTGCCGGAACCAGGCAATTGTCGAAATTTAGCATAGCCTGCTCTGAGCAGTGCCATCCCATCTTTTCTCCCAGAGGTGTGCGGGAGAAGCCGGGTGTGTCGGCCTCGATCAGGAACAACGAGATTCCGGTCAGGCCGGACCCGCCGGTTCGGGCACCCACGACGAACCACTGTGAGTCCATGCCACCTGTTATGAACGCCTTGGCGCCGTTCAGCACCCAGCCATGCGACGTGCGCTCGGCTTTCATTTTCAGGTTTGCCACGTCCGACCCGCCGCCCGGCTCGGTGATTGCCAGTGAAGAATTCATCCGTCCGGCCACGATCTCCGGGACCACTGTCTGCTTGAATTCTTCACTGGCAAACTGAACGATCGGTCCCAGCGAAATCATGCGCCCGCCAACAGCGGCCGCCACGCCCGACGCGCCACAGCCAAACGCAAGTTCGGTATAGTCGGCGCGCATAAAGGCGTCGTCAAAACCCAACCCGCCAAATTCCTCGGGGATGCCGAAACCAAATACACCCAAAGCCCCCAGTTTTTGGTGCAACTCCAACGGGACTGCCCGTTTCGCTTCCCACTGATCGACGAAAGGTCTGACTTCGCTGTCAAAAAACCGTGCGAGATTGGCGCGATACGCCTCGCGTTCGGGCGTCATGAAGGGCGAAAGGCAGGTCAAGGTATCTTCTTCCCCGGGGTGCGGGCATGTTCCGTGGCGTCGCAATCCATCGCCGCCCGTTGACCGCTTGCGTGCATGGCGGCAACCTAAAAACACAGCGGGCGATCTGAAAAGCGCGGCCCGCGGCAAAGCTGCAAGAATGTCGCGCGACGCCGGATCGGTCGCACGTTGTCAACGGAGGGGCGCCATGGCTTTCATCAGCCGGGTTGAACGCGACAGCGAAACATTCGCCCGAAATCGGGCAGATATGCTGGCGATGGTGGATGAGTTGCGCACGCTCGAAGCCCGCGCCGTTGCCCTATCCGAACAGCGGCGCGACAGAATGGCCGAGCGCGGCCAACTGACCCCGCGAGACAGGATGGCTGCTCTGCTAGATCCGGGCATGCCGTTTTTGCAGTTGCACAGTCTGGCCGGATATCTGGTGGACACGGATGATCCGACAAAATCCGTGCCCGGCGCATCGGTCATTGCCGGAATCGGTTTTGTCTCGGGGGTGCGATGCATGATCGTTGTTGATGACAGCGGCATCAAGGCAGGCGCAATGGTCGAGATGACGGCTGCGGCCTTTTTGTCGGCGCAGGAAATCGCGTTGAAACAAAAACTCCCCTTCGTGCATCTGGTGGAAAGCGCCGGGGCAAACCTGATGGAATACCGGGTTGAACTGTGGGCCAATGGCGGCAAGCTGTTCCGCAATCTGGCGCGGCTTTCGACGGCAGGTCTGCCCAATCTGGCGGTTCTGCACGGTCCTTCGACTGCGGGCGGGGCCTATATGCCTGGGCTGGCAGATTATGTGATTGGCGTCAAAAAGAACGGCATGGCGGCTCTTGCCGGAGTAGCTTTGGTGCATGCCGCGACCGGTGAAAAGGCCAATGACCGTGATCTTGGCGGCTCTGAAATGCATGCGCAGACCAGCGGTCTGGTCGAATATCTGGCCGAGGACGACGCACATGGGATCGAAATCGCGCGCGATGTCGTGCGCCGCTTGGACTGGAACAAATCTCTTCTCCAGCCACGGGCGCGCGAGATCGCGCAACCTAAATACGACATCGGCGATATCGCCGGGCTAGTGCCAATCGACTACCGTGTTCCCTATGATATGCGCGAGGTGGCGGCGCGCATCGTCGACAGCTCGGACTTTCAAGATTTCAAGCCGCGCTACGGTGCCTCGACTGTTTGTCTTCAGGCGGCGATCAACGGCATTTCGGTGGGTATCATCGGCAACAACGGTCCGATCGATCCGGCAGGTGCAACCAAGGCCGCGCAATTCATTCAGCTGTGCGGTCAGTCCGATATTCCAATCATTTTTCTGAACAACACAACCGGCTACATGGTTGGCACCGAATACGAGCAGGCGGGGATGATCAAACACGGCGCCAAGATGATACAGGCGGTAACTTCGGTCGATGTGCCGCGTATCACACTCTATATTGGGGCGAGTTTCGGTGCCGGAAATTATGGAATGTCGGGGTTTGCTTACGAGCCCGATTTCCTGTTTGCCTGGCCCAACGCCACAACCGGCGTCATGGGTGGCGAACAGGCGGCCGCCACAATGGCAATTGTGGCCCGCGCTGGGGCCAGACGCAAGGGCGAGGAAGTGGATGAAGCGCAGATGGAAAAGCAAAGCGCGCTGATTGCCGCGCATTTCGACCGTCAGGCAGGAGCATTCTATACCTCGGGGCGGTGCCTTGACCATGGTGTCATTGACCCGCGCGACACCCGCCGCGTGCTGGGTTTCTGTCTGGAAACCTGCCTGGAAGGACGCGCGCGCAAGGTCAAACCCGGAGCATATGGCGTGGCGAGGTTTTGAGCATGGTTTTCGACACGATACTTGTCGCCAACCGGGGCGAGATTGCCGCGCGCGTGATCCGCACGGCGCGTGATCTGGGTTTGCGGACCGTTGCCGTATTCACCAGCGCCGATGCCGCCTCTCCACATTTGCAACTGGCCGATCATTCCATCTGGATCGGTGAAGGGCCGGTTGCAGACAGCTATTTGTGTGCGCGAAAAATCCTGGACGCGGCAAAACGGGCCAACGCCGGGGCGATCCACCCCGGATACGGGTTTCTCTCCGAAAACGCCGAGTTCGCCGAAGCTGTGGCCAAGGCTGGGTTGACATTCATCGGCCCCGGTCCGGAAGCCATCCGGGCAATGGGCAACAAGGCCGAGGCCAAGCGCCTGATGAGAGCGGCCGGCGTGCCCTGCGTGCCCGGCTACGAAGGTGGGGACCAATCGGACGCTGCGTTTGCAAAGGCAGCGGAGGGGATAGGCTATCCACTGATGATCAAGGCGGCGGCTGGCGGTGGTGGGCGCGGCATGCGGTTGGTCAACGCTCCCGTGGAACTGGAAAATGCTCTGGCGCGGGCCAGATCCGAGGCTGCGAATGCCTTTGGCTCGCAAGAGTTGATCTTGGAAAAAGCCATTATCGCTCCGCGCCACGTCGAGTTTCAGATTTTTGCCGACGGCGATGGTAACGTTATTCACCTTGGCGAGCGCGACTGTTCGATTCAGAGGCGGCATCAGAAGATCATCGAAGAGGCCCCATGCCCGGTGATGACACCGGATCTGAGGGACCGCATGGGGGCCGCCGCCGTCGAAGCCGCGCGCGCTGTTGATTACCTGGGCGCGGGTACAGTGGAATTCCTGCTTGATGCCGAGGGTGAGTTCCATTTTCTCGAAATGAACACCCGGCTGCAAGTCGAGCATCCGGTGACCGAAATGATCAACGGCCTTGATCTGGTAGCCATGCAAATAACCGTGGCGCAGGGTGTCCCTCTGGCAATGGGTCAGAGTGATGTGACCCTGAACGGTCACGCGATCGAGGCACGTCTCTATGCCGAAGACCCCGGCAACGGGTTTCTCCCGGCAACAGGCCCGGTTCATCTGTGGCGTCCTGCAAGTGGACCCGGGATTCGCGTGGATGCCGGGATTGCCCAAGGGCAGTCGATCACTCCTCACTACGATCCGCTGTTGGCCAAGATCGTTGCCCATGGACCCACACGTGAGGTCGCAAGAGCGAGGTTGATCCGTGCCCTGCAAGATACCGTCTTATTGGGAACCGTGACAAATGCGGGATTACTGACGGACATCCTGAGCGAACCGGATTTCGTTCAGGGCAAAGCAACGACGGCCTTCTTGAACGGCAGCACTGTCGCACAGAACTCCGCCCCCCAAGCTTCCGGACAGATCGCCCTGGCCGTTGCGCTGCTACTCGAAGACGCGCGGGCACTTGCTCTTGCACGCGCCGGTTTTGTTGCGCCGGATCAATTGGGATGGTCGAACACTCGGATTCCGCCCCGCAAGCTTTCCGCACTTCTGTCCGGTGCGCTGGTAGAGTTTTCTGTAACCTCCAATCCGGGAGGCTGGAGGATTGCGGTGGATGGCCAGACCTTCGACGTGGAACTGGAATGTAACGGCCCCGAGGTCGTAGCCCGAATTAACGACGACCAGATACGGGCGGTGGCCCACGTCGCCGATGGCGAGGTGATGCTGGCGATGGGGGGTGACCGGCTTACGCTGCGCCTGCAACGGGCAGGGCATGCCGAAGAGGAGGGATCAGATGGGGGAGGTATCACCGCTCCGATGCCGGGGCTAGTGCAAATTCTAAGCGTGAGTGCGGGCGCGAAAGTGCGCAAGGGACAGACGCTGGCGGTGCTTGAGGCGATGAAAATGCAGCACCAGATCCTGGCCCCGCAGGATGGGTGCGTGGTTCGGGTGCACATTGTGGCGGGACAACAAGTGTCCGCCGGTGATCTGATGTTTGAGATCGAAGAGGAAAAATGATGGAGCAGGCAGGGGATTTTCTGGAAGAAAGCGAGGTGCTGGACAAGGTTCTGACGGATGTGTCGGGCGATCAATGGGACATCGTTACCCAGTTCAAGGAATGGACGCTGAACGATGTGCTGGTTCACCTGCATTTCTGGAACGGTATGGCCGATCTATCCTTGCGGGATCAGGACGCGTTTCAGGCCCGTGTTGCCGAAACTTTGGCCGGGATCGAGACAGCGGGGTTCCGGGCCACGGAAAACGCGATGGTCCCCGAGAGAAGAGAGGAGCTGCGCGCTGCGTGGCGCACACTCTACCGCGACATGGGTGTGCGTTGGGCTGAGCTTGATCCCAAGCAGCGGTTGAAATGGGTCGGACCCGATATGTCTGTCCGCTCTTCGATCACCGCGCGGCAGATGGAAACATGGGCGCATGGACAGGCGGTATTCGACATTCTTGGCGCCCGGCGGCAGGAAACGGACAGGATCAGGAATATCGTGATCCTTGGGGTCAACACTTTTGGTTGGGCCTATAAAGTACATGGGCACGAGGTGCCAAATGTCATGCCGCGTTTGGAACTGACCGCGCCGTCCGGCGCAGTTTGGGAATTTGGCGACAGCAGTGAGAACAGAATAACCGGCTCGGCGGTGGAGTTCTCGCAGGTCGTCACCCAAACCCGCAATATCGCGGACACCAGCCTTCGCGTCGAGGGGGCGGTTGCGCAGGAGTGGATGTGCATCGCACAGTGCTTTGCAGGCGGACCCGAAACGCCCCCGCCTCCAGGCCTGCGCCGTCGAAATACGACCTGAGCGCCAGAGACGTTGCGTTGCGACGTTCAAGACGCGGCGTCACCACAGTTGGCGGGATGCGGTCGTACGGATAGCGTGTCGGAAAACTCGGATCGGAGGAGCAGGAATGACTCTGTTTACCAGCACAGCCAGTTGGGTCACTGACGAACACCGCATGTTCGCCGAAATGGCGGGGCGGTTTCTGGACGCCGAGCTTGCGCCCAATATCGAAACCTGGGTTGACAACGGTGTAGTGGACCGTGAGTTCTGGCGGAAAGCGGGCGCTACCGGCCTGATGGCGGGCGCCATTCCCGAAGAGTATGGCGGCGTCGGCGGCGGTATGGGGTTCGATGCTGTCACCATCTATGAACAGACCTCACGCGGGGATGCGGGTTGGGGCTATGGTATCCAGTCGATCGTGACCCACTACATCACCGCCTATGGCAGTGAGGATCAGAAACAGAAATGGCTGCCCAAGCTTGCCTCGGGCGAAATGGTGGGTGCCATCGCCATGACCGAACCAGGCACAGGCTCTGATTTGCAAGCGGTTCGTACCACAGCCGATAGGGACGGAAACTCCTATCGCATCAACGGTTCCAAAATTTTCATTACAAATGGCCAGACGGCCGACCTGGTGATCGTAGTTGCCAAGACCGACAGGAACCAAGGCGCCAAGGGCGTGTCGCTGATCGCAGTCGAAACCGACGGGGCGGGTGGATTCCGGCGTGGGCGCAATCTCAAGAAGCTGGGGATGAAGGCCAACGACACAGCCGAGCTGTTCTTTGAAGACGTCAAAGTGCCGATGACCAACCTGATCGGCCCGGAGGAGGGGCAGGGCTTTTATCAATTGATGAAGCAACTGCCGTGGGAACGCCTGACCATCGGCATCATGGCGCTGGGCGCCATCGATTTCGCCCTCGCCGAGACCGTGAAATACGTGCAGGAGCGCAAGGCCTTCGGTCAACGCGTCATGGATTTCCAGAACACCCGTTTCAAGCTGGCCGAATGCAAGACCAAGGCCGAGGTGCTACGCAGTTTCGTCAACGACTGCATCGCCAAGCTGGACCGCGGAGAGCTGGATGCCGCCACTGCCTCGATGGTGAAATACTGGGGCTCCGAGGTGCAGAACGAAATCATGCACGAATGCCTGCAGCTTTTCGGAGGCTACGGTTTCATGATGGAATATCCCATTGCGCGGCTCTACGCCGATGCGCGGGTGCAAATGATCTATGGCGGAACCAACGAGGTGATGAAGGAACTCATCGCCCGGTCGATTGACGTCTAGTCCCGACGGAGGTTGTTTAACGGAGCACCTTCAGCGCTCTCGGCTTATTCTGGATGAGGGACGCTGTCCCTCATACTCCCTGGAGAATTTATCACCAGAAAGAAGCGGGATTTCTGCCCGCACTTAGCCGTGTTTTCGGGGCAGAAGTTGAGCTTCAAGCCAGTTCCGGAATGACTTCAACGGTGCCGATGCGGCCTTGTTCTGCGGCCAGACCAGATAATAGTCACCAAGACTGACGCGGGGGGCGTCGAAGGCAGGGACCAGCCTGCCATTTTCGATGTCCTGAGCCACCAGATAGCTGGGCAGCAAGGCCACACCCAACCCGTGAATGGTTGCCTGTATCATTGTCGAAAACTGATCGAACAACATTCCCTTGAGACCGCTTGCCTTAGTGTTCTGAGCTTCGAACCAGCGCTCCCATGCGTCCGGACGCGTATCCAGATGCAGCAAGGGTGCATTCAGCAGCCAATCGGCGGTGGAGTCATCGGGCCGTAAATGAGGCGCGCAGACTGGCAGGACTTCTTCACGCATGATCCTGAGGTAGCTGACCCCGGCCCAATCCTGACGCCCGAAATGAATGGCAGCATCAAATGGTTCCACCGCGAAATCGAATGGTTTCAGCCGCGTATTCAGGTTCACCGAAACTTCCGGGTGCTGCCGTGCGAAATCCTGAAGGCGAGGTGCCAACCAATGCATTCCGAACGCTGGCAGGATCGAAAGATGCAGCGAGCCACCGGTGGGGTTGGCCTTGAGCTTGAGCGAGGCTTGCGCCAGTTGATGCAGCGCGCCGCGCGCAGTTTGTACATATTCTCTTGCGGCTGGCGTCAGTTGCAGACGCATTTGATTGCGCTGGATCAGGTTGACGCCCAATTGTTCCTCTACGGCTTTCAACTGACGGCTGATAGCGCTTTGTGTCAGCGACAACTCGTCTGCGGCAGCTGACGCGCTTCCTAAACGATCCACGGCTTCCAGGGCCAAAAGCGAAGAGATCGAAGGCAAAAACCGTCGTGGTGCAATCATATGACTTTCCCTCATGCCTTTGAAATGGAATATCATTGGATTTTTGCGCTGAATAGGCGGAGAAAGGCAAGAATCGCAAGTATCGAAGGTGAATTGGCATGACTTATCAGAACAATTCTTCAGGGTTTCAGCGCGCCGGACGGCTTGATGGGGTCGAACTGTCAGAAATCGTTCAGATTTCGGAACATGCCGCGCGCCTGCGGACGCAGGGCGTTGATGTGATTGCGCTGAGTACGGGGGAGCCAGACTTCCCGACACCGGCCCATGTGGTCGAAGCCGCTCATCGCGCAGCACTGGAAGGGCAGACCCGTTATCCCGCCACTGCCGGAACACCTTCGTTGCGCGCGGCCATCGCCGCAGAAGCTGAAGCCGAGGCCGCCAATGTGATTGTTTCCACTGGCGCCAAACAAGTGCTGGCGGGTGCGTTTCTGGCCACACTCGATTCAGGCGACGAGGTTATCACCACGGCACCTTTCTGGACCAGCTATGCCGATATGGTGAAATTGGCGGGCGGGATGCCGGTGGTTCTGGATTGCCCCGGTGAGCAGGGATTTAAGTTGACGCCTGAGCAGTTGGAGGCGGCGATAACCCCGCGCACCCGCTGGGTGTTGCTGAATACCCCTTCGAACCCGACCGGCGCGGTTTATTCCGAGGGAGAGTTGCAGGCGCTGGGCGCGGTGTTGGAACGGCATCCCAATGTCTGGGTGATCTCCGACGAAATCTATCAGCATCTCTCGTACGTTCCCTTCACTCCTTTCGTGCAGGCGGTGCCGTCGCTGGCTGGCCGCACGTTGACCGTGAACGGCGTGTCCAAAGCCTATTCCATGACCGGCTGGCGCATTGGCTGGGGCATCGGCCCGGCACCACTGATCAAGGCGATGGTGGCGGTGCAGGGGCAAATCACGTCGGGTGCTTGTTCGATTGCGCAGGCCGCGGCGCTGGTGGCGATCACAGGGCCACAAGAGTTGCTGACGGAACGCCGGGCCGAGATGCAGGCGCGCCGCGACCTTGTGGTTTCCGGACTGAACGCGGCCGGTCTGGCCTGCGCCAAACCAGATGGGGCGTTCTATGTCTTTCCGAAGACACCCTTCAAAATGCCTGTGGATTATGAGTTCTGCAGTTATCTTCTGGACGAGGTGGGCGTTGCGCTGGTGCCGGGGCGCGCCTTCGGGATGCCTGGGCATTTGCGCCTGTCTTTCGCCTATGCAACAGACAGCCTGACCGAAGGGCTTGCACGTATCGCCCGCGCCGTCGAAGCACTGTAACAAGACCTGAAAAAAGACCGAGCCATGGACCGCGCCCAAATCGTTCACGACAATTTCCTAACCCGTGTTGCCAAACGCGACCTGCCTGCCGGAGCACTGCCGCGGCCGGGGCTGAACGGGACCGACGCGGTCTCGCTGTTCCGGTCTCAGGTGCTCAGCCGCGCGCTTGACCGGACTAGCCGGGCGATGCAGAAGTCGGGGCAGGGGTTTTATACCATCGGCTCGTCGGGTCATGAGGGGATGGCAGCAGTGGCTCATGCCCTGCGTCCAACAGATATCGCTTTTCTGCACTATCGCGATGCGGCCTTTCAAATTGCCCGCGCCGAGCAGGTGCCCGGCCAGCAGATCGCCTGGGACATGCTGCTGAGCTTTGCCTGCTCCAAGGAAGATCCGACCTCTGGCGGACGGCACAAGGTACTGGGATCAAAGGCGTTGATGATCCCGCCGCAGACCTCGACCATCGCCAGCCATCTGCCCAAGGCAGTAGGTGCCGCCTATAGTCTGGGGGCCGCGCGCAGGCATGATCCGGAACACCGTCAACTGCCCGAGGACGGGATTGCCATGTGTTCTTTCGGCGATGCCTCGGCCAACCACTCGACGGCTCAGGGGGCAATCAACACGGCCGGGTGGACCAGTGTGCAATCGACTCCGCTACCGCTATTGTTCGTGTGCGAGGACAACGGTATCGGTATCTCGACCAGGACACCCAAGGGCTGGATTCAGGCGTCGATGGAGCATCGACCGGGGATCAGGTATTTTCAGGCCAACGGGCTCGATATTTTTGAGACCTATGCGGTTGCCCTTGAAGCCGCCAATTATGTGCGCTCGCGGCGAAAGCCGGCGTTTCTGCATCTCAAGACCGTGCGCCTTTACGGCCATGCGGGCGCAGATGTGCCGACAACTTATCTGGGCAAGGCTGAGGTCGAGGCGGACGAGGCCAATGATCCGCTGTTGCACACGGTGCGACTGCTGGATCAGGCCGGGGCGCTGTCGCCCGATCAGGCGCTGAAGATCTATGAAGAGACCTGCGCCCGTACAGATCGCATCGCTGCGGAGGCCGCCAGCCGTCCGCATCTGGCCAATGCGACCGAGGTAGTGGCCAGTTTGATCCCGCCCAAGCGCGCCTGCAAACCTACCAACGGGCCCAGCGCCGAAGCCCGCGCCGCCGCATTCGGTGGCGACATGCGTGCGCTGGGCGATCCGCAGCCGATGAGCCGTCTGATCAACTGGGCGCTGACGGACCTGATGCTGGAACACGGTGAGATCGTCTGTATGGGCGAAGATGTGGGGCGCAAGGGTGGCGTTTATGGCGTCACGCAGAAGCTGCAACAGCGGTTCGGTTCCGATCGGGTGATCGACACATTGCTGGATGAACAGTCCATTCTGGGGCTGGCCATCGGTATGGGGCACAACGGTTTCATTCCGATCCCGGAAATCCAGTTCCTGGCCTATCTCCACAATGCCGAGGATCAGATCCGGGGCGAGGCCGCAACATTGCCATTCTTCTCGAATGGACAATTCACCAACCCGATGGTGCTGCGCATCGCCGGGCTGGGGTATCAGAAAGGTTTTGGCGGGCATTTCCACAATGACAACTCGCTTGCCGTCCTGCGGGATATTCCCGGAGTGATCATTGCCTGCCCATCGACAGGGGCGGATGCGGCACGGATGCTGCGCGAGTGCGTACGGCTAGCGCGGGAAGAGCAGCGGGTGGTCGTTTTCCTGGAACCCATCGCGCTTTATCCGATGCGCGACCTGCACGAAGGACAGGATGGGAGGTGGATGACCACCTATCCTTCGCCCGACCAACGGATCAGATTGGGCGAGGTCGGCGTGCATGGTGACGGCACCGACCTGGCTGTCGTGACCTATGGCAACGGGCATTACCTGTCGAAACAAGCTCTGCCCGAATTGCAGGCAGCGGGGGTGAAGACCCGGATCATCGACATGCGCTGGCTGGCGCCGATGCCGACCGACGCGCTGCGCGAGGCGACAAAGGGTTGTAAGCACGTCCTGATCGTCGACGAGTGCCGCCGCACAGGCAGCCAGTCCGAGGGGTTGATGACATTCTTCAGTGAGGAAATCGGTTCCGTTCCGACTGCTCGCGTCGTGGCTGAAGATTGTTTCATCGCGACCGGTCCGGCCTATTCTGCGCCCTTGCCGTCGAAAGACGGCATTGCTGCTGCTGCCCTGAATCTGACCGGAGCCCGCAAATGACCCGTACTGCCGTCGTGATCTGCCCCGGTCGGGGTACTTACAACAAGCCCGAGCTTGGCTATTTGCATCGCCACCACGGTGCCCGGATGGAAATGTTTCGCGGCTTCGACATCATCCGAGCAGAGGCCGGGCAAGAGGCGGTAACGGCACTGGATAGTGCCGCGCGTTACACTGTGGGCAAATACTCTCGTGGTGATGTTGCCTCACCCCTGATTTATGCGGCCTCGCTGGCAGACGCGAAGGCATTGGCCGGGGATATCGAAGTGTTGGCTGTGACCGGAAACTCGATGGGTTGGTATATTGCTCTGGCTGTCGCAGGAGCACTTAGTGCCGATGACGGGTTCCGGGTGGTCAACACCATGGGCACTTTGATGCAGGAACGCCTATTAGGCGGGCAACTGGTTTATCCTTTCACCGGAGAGGACTGGGTAAACGATCCTGAACGCAAGGCAGAGTTGCTCGCGCAGGTCGCACGCATCGACAGGGTCGGCGGGCAGGACCTGGCGCTTTCCATTGATCTGGGCGGGATGCTTGTGCTGGCAGGTAACGAGGCAGGGTTGGCGGCTTTTGAGGCCACGGTTCCGATGGTGCACGAACGGTTTCCGATGCGCCTGTCGAACCACGCGGCCTTTCACACCCGTCTGCAAGCGCCGGTCGCGGCCGAGGGGCGTAACCGCCTGGCAGCAGGTATGTTCCGCCAGCCTGACCGCCCGCTGATCGACGGGCGGGGTAAGATCTGGTGGCCGGGGGCGACCGATACCAGTGCTTTGTGGGGCTATACACTGGGCCATCAGGTGACCGAACCTTATGACTTTACGCGTGCCGTGCAGACGGCAGCGCGCGAATTCGCTCCGGATCTCTTCATCGTCACCGGGCCTGGGGCAACGCTGGGCGGGGCTGTTGCGCAGTCGCTGGTGCTGGCAAACTGGCGCGGTATGGCGGGCAAAACGGATTTTCAGGCACGGCAGGAGGAAACCCCCATGCTGATCTCGATGGGCCGCGAGGATCAAAGGACTCTTGTCATCGACTGACCGCCGGAAAATTGTTTCGGTTGCGATATCCGAACAGATTGGAAGTGCTGATGGATTCTGAGAAAAGCCTGTGGCAGGAAACCTGCCGAGAAAAGACTGACGCGCGTGTGCTGAACGAAACGATTACCGTCGATCTTGCGGTAATCGGCGGAGGTTATACCGGCTGTTCCGCAGCGCTTCATGCGGCGCAAGTCGGGGCATCGGTCTGCCTGCTGGAAGCACATGACATCGGCCATGGTGGGTCGGGTCGTAACGTCGGACTGGCCAATGCTGGCCTTTGGTTGCCACCGGATGATATTCGTGCCCATCTTGGAACCGAGGCGGGAAACCGACTGATCGCGTTGTTGGCCGATGCACCTGCGCGGGTCTACGAGTTGATCAATTTGTACGGGATCGACTGTGAACCAGTCAGAAACGGAACTTTGCACTGCGCGCATTCCCCGTCCGGCCTCCGCAATCTGTCGCAACGCTGCGAACAACTGAACGCCTCCGGGGCGCCTGTGCAACTGTTGTCGGAGGCGGAAACCCGCAGGCGAACAGGAAGTGGTTCTTTTCACGGTGCCTTGTTCGATCCGCGCGCGGGAACAATTCAGCCGATGGCCTATGTTCGCGGGCTGGCGCGGGCGGCAACCGAGGCGGGGGCTCGAGTATTCACGCAAAGCCCGGTGCAATCACTGCGTCATGAAGGGGATATGTGGCATCTGTCGACACCATCCGGAGAGGTGCGGGCCAAAGCGCTGCTACAGTCGACAAATGCCTATCATCGTGATTTGACGCATACTGCACCGGCCTATGTACCGGTGTATTACTTCCAATATGCGACCGCGCCTTTGCCACAGGCGATGCGCGCGACCATCCTGCCCGGAGGTGAAGGATGCTGGGACACCGGGTTGATCATGACCTCTTTCAGGATGGATCAGGTCGGGCGACTGGTGATCGGGGCGATGGGTGATCTGGGTCATGCGGGCAGTTTTGCCCATCGCAACTGGATCGTGCGCAAGCTCGGTCAGTTATTCCCACAACTGGCGGATCAACCATTGACCGCTGGCTGGCACGGGCGCATTGCTATGACCTCTGACCATATACCGAAAATCACGCAGATCGGACCGAACGCCTTGGCCGTGCATGGCTATTCCGGTCGAGGAATCGGGCCGGGAACGGTGTTTGGCGCCATGTCCGCCCAAAGCCTGCTGTCAGGTGACCCCGAAATGCTGCCGGTTCCTGCCGTCGTGGAGCATCGCGAGAATTGGACCGGTCTGCGCCGCGCCTTTTTCGAAACCGGCGCGGTGCTGACGCACCTGGTCAAAGCAAGGTTCTGAGTGTTTCCGATCCTATCGCGGCAATCATGGTTGCAACTGAGATGCCAACGTTTCTATCCGACCACGCAACCATCGGTGCGCAGGGTCGCCGTTTGAACGTTGATGCCAGACCATGAAGATCTGCACCGGCTCGCAACGGAACGGCAGGGGCGCGCAATCGAGTGTTGCTAGCGGCCCCATTTTCATCAGTGCCGTGTCAGTCGAAATCAGGTCGCTACCGAGCAGAAAAGGTGGGATGGCGTTGAAATGTGGCAGGGTCACGGTCGGAGGGCGGATCTGGCTTTGATCGACGCCACGCATGACCACCTTGGCGCTGCGCCCGTCAGCAAAGCGAACTTCGACGTGTTCGGCGGCGCAATACTCTTCCCATGTCGCAGGTGGGGCGCGATGGCTTGCATCGAAATAGACCATTAGCGGGCTGGTCAGCAGCCGCTTCTGAAAGATATCCGGCCCGTCGGGCGGAAGCGGCGTCAGCATCAATTGGCAGCGGTCATTTCGCAAAATGGCGGCATCGGGAACGCCTGAAGGAACAAAATGCAGCCGCAGGCGCACACCGTCGGTGCGCGCGGCATTCAAAAGCCGGGGAAAGATCAGGTCTCGTTGCAGGTCGTTTGCCGCGATCTGGAAAGTCATCTCCTCAGATTGCGGATCGAATGGACGACCTTCGGTCAGGGTGTGCATCCCGTCGAGAATCTGTTGTACCGGTTCCTGCAGGGCGATGGCGCGTTCGGTGGGGGTTAGCCCCTGACCCGAACGTACAAAGAGCGGATCGCCCAGTACAATTCGCAGTTTCGACAGGGTGTGGCTGACGGCCGATTGCGTGACCCCAAGACGGTCGGCTGCCTTGGACACAGAACTCTCTTCGAGAATGGTCAGAAAGGTTCTCAGGACCTTGCCGTCGAGATCAGTGAAATCGAATTTGCTCATGCCGTATATGACTAACCATGAATGGTTTTGGTGTCCATTTCACAGTAGACGGGCGGTCAGGACAGGAGAACGCGATGGGATTCCGCTTTTTTTCCGACAAGAACCGGCCTGTGCACATGGGGCACTATCCCCTTGAACGGCTTGCGCGGGCGGCCGACCTGCCGGACCTTGCGCAGATACCAGAGATGGCGGAGTTGAGTTTTCACCGTCGGCAGACGCCAGAAAGCATTGTCAACGCGATGGGAGAGTTTCAGGCGATGCTGGATGCGATCCGCGACGGCTTCGTCAATCCGGCGGTGGCAGAGATCCCGGAAAATCCGCTTGAACGAGCCAATCATCTGAAATCATTTGGTTATTTCAATGATGCATCAATGATGGGATGCGGGCCGCTGCCGACTGAAGCGATGTTGTCCAATCCGCGCCGAAACCCCGATATCGACCGATTGGCTCATGCGCTCAGGACGCGCCAGACCAAGACTCTGGCCTCGGGCATTGACGTTATCATGGCCGACCTGAAGGACAGTATGGAGGCCGAACCGATCTCGATCGACAGCCACCGTCACGCCATCATTTTCCTGTATGAGCACAACCGAGATCCGGACCCGGATGAGTCGGGGTCTGAGTGGATTCTGGATGCACAGGATCACCGAGTCTGCCTGTTAGCTACTGAAAATGCTACAGTAATTGCCAATTACATTCGCCTTCTTGGGTTTGACGCGCGGGCGCATTCGGTGATGTCTTCGGATGTCGATCTGGGGAAATTGGCGGTTGCCGCGGGGTTGGCGACGGTCGAGGACGGTGTGTTGGTCGCCCCCTGGTTGGGCTGCCGGTTCGGGTTGGCGGCGGTGACGACCGAAATGGAGATTGCGCATGATCTGCCGTTGCGACCGATGGCCGAACAACCTTGGTTCCAAACCCAAGGCCCTGCCTGGTGGCTAGGTAAGGGATTTGCAAAAAATGCTTTCAACAGAGATCCTTACGCCAGGCGCCGCTATGTCGATGGGGCGCAGCCGTTCGAGAAGCTGAAACGGGTTGAGGAGCCGACGACCTATATCGACGAGGCTCATGTGGCGCGGGTTCCGAAACGTACAGATATGTTCGCGCGGGCGCAGTTCGGGGATATGGGCAAGGCGGTTCAGGACGGGGCCAAGGGCGGTCATTATGCGCGCAAATCCGCGCCCAGTTTCGCGCAGAGACGCGCACTTGGCGCTTTTGTACTGCTTCAGGATGGGGACTGTGCCGAAACGTACAAACCAAATGACGCCAATCGCAACGCCGCCAACCTGAAAGCGGCCAGCTATTTTCTGGGCGTCGACGCGGTCGGCCTCAGCCGCTGCCCGGACTGGGCCTGGTATTCGCATGACGCGACCGGCGAAGAGATCGTGCCGCCGCATGATCAGGCCGTCAGCATGATCATCGATCAGGGTTATGAGACGATGGAGGGCGCATCCGGTGACGACTGGATCAGCGTCGCGCAGTCGATGCGCGCTTATTTGCGTTTCTCGCTTTTGGGTGGGGTGATCGCGCAGCAGATCCGAAATCTGGGTTACAAGGCCAAGGCGCATACGGTGATGGATGGCGAGGTGTTGCAACCGCCGCTGTTGCTGCTGAGTGGTCTGGGCGAGGTCAGCCGCATTGGCGAGGTGATCCTGAACCCCTATCTGGGGCCGCGCCTGAAATCGGGTGTCGTGACCACGGACATGCCGATGGCCCATGACAAACCCATCGATTTCGGCCTGCAGAATTTCTGCGAAAGCTGCAACAAATGTGCCCGCGAGTGCCCGTCGGGGGCGATAACCGCGGGACCAAAGCGGATGTTCAACGGCTATGAAATCTGGAAATCGGATAGCCAGAAATGCGCGACCTATCGGATCACCACGCCGGGCGGGGCGATGTGCGGGCGCTGCATGAAAACCTGCCCGTGGAACCTTGAAGGGATCTTCAAGGAAAAACCGTTCCGCTGGGCCGCGATGAATATCCCGTCAGCCGCGCCTGCGCTGGCAAAGCTGGACGATGCCGTGGGCAATGGCGGGCTGAACGATGTCAAGAAATGGTGGTGGGATATCGAGTTGCAGGGGGATGGCGCCTATCGCCCTTCGGTGCATCCGTTGAACCGGCGCGGTCTGCAAAGGGAGCTGGAGCTGAAATACGAGGATCAGACGCTGGCCGTCTATCCTGCGCCGCTGGCGCCGCACCCTTGGCCCTATCCGTTTCCGATGGATCGCGAGGCCGGGATCGAGGCCTATGAGGCGATGGTCAGCGCCGAGGAACACAGGGCGCGCGTTGCTGCCGGGGATATGTCGGTTGTCCACCGCTATCGGATCGCGGGCGATGCCCCGGTGATGCGGGTGGAACTGACCCGGGTCGAGAAGATGACGGCGGATGTGACCAAGTTCGAATTCTCACCCATTGACGGCGTGCCGTTGCCGGAATGGACGGCGGGCGCACATCTGGACGTGCTGGTGGCGCCCGAGTTCCTGCGCCAGTATTCGATGTCGGGCGATCCGTCTGACCGGTCGAAATACCAGATCGGCGTGTTGCGCGAGGATCACGGGCGGGGCGGATCGGCCCTGATGCACAGAATCTTTCACGAGGGGCGCAAGGTTTTCATCTCGAAACCGATCAATCATTTCGAACTGGATGAAAGCGCGAGCAGGACATTCCTGATGGGCGGTGGCATCGGCATCACGCCGATGATCGCCTTTGCCCACCGGCTGTATGCAATGGGCGCGGAGTTCGAGCTGCATTATTCTGCCAGCACGCAGGCCGGTGCGGGGTATCTGGACGATCTGGCGGCGATGCCCTGGGCGGACAGGGTGCGCTTGCATTTCTCGGACAAGGGCACGCGTGCCGATCTGGATGCGGTTCTGGCAGGCTACCAGCCGGGCTGGCACGTCTATACCTGTGGGCCGGATCGGTACATGGATGGCGTGATGGCGGCGGCTGAACGGCAGGGATTCCCCGAAGAGGCGCGGCATCTGGAATATTTCTCGGTTCCCGAACAGCCCGAATACGAAAATCACTCCTTTACGGTGCGGCTGGCGCGATCGGGGCGCGAATTCGTGGTGCCCGAGGACAAGGACGCCGCACAGGTTCTGAACGAGGCGGGCATTCATGTGGATGTGAAATGCGCCGACGGGATCTGCGGGGTGTGCAAATGCGGCCTGATCTCGGGCGAGGTGGAGCATCGCGATTTCGTGCTGTCGAAGAAACAGCGCGAAGGGTCGATCATCCTGTGCCAGAGCCGCGCCGCAGAACCGGACGGGGTGATCGAAATCGACCTTTGACGCCCGGGTCGCTGGCCCGGGGGTCTGGAAACGACATTTTGCTTCGAAAAAAATCGTCGTTCCTGTCATGGACGCCGGATGGGTGCTGGACTAACGTCGCCCCCGAACCAAGTGAAACCCTGATCAACAGGTGCGAGGTAAAACATGGATTATCACAGCCCCGCCAGTTTCGCCGAGGCTTCGGAACTGGCCGTGAATGCGACGGGCATTACGCGTTTCCTGGCTGGCGGAACGGACGTGCTGGTACAGTTGCGTTCGGATTTCGTGACGCCGGATACGCTGATCGACATCAAGAAAATCAAGGGGGTGCAGGACATTACCCGCCAGGATGACGGCAGCTGGACGCTGGGTGTTGCGGTCTCGGGTGCCGAGATGAGCGAGCATCCGCAGCTTGGGCGGGACTGGCCCGGGCTGGTCGAAGGGATGGATCTGATCGGGTCGACCCAGGTGCAGGGGCGCGCGACGCTGACCGGCAATCTGTGCAACGCCTCGCCCGCCGCCGATTCCGTGCCGGGCATGGTGGCGGCCGGTGTGACCGTGACAGTGACGGGCCCGAACGGGGATCGCGAGGTTGCGGTCGAAGACGTCCCCACCGGTCCGGGCAGGACGTCGCTGGCCAAGGGCGAGGTGATTTCGGCCGTGCATATCCCGGCACGGGGGGCAAATGGCGGCGATGCCTATCTGCGGTTCATTCCGCGTACCGAGATGGATATCGCGGTGGTCGGTGTCGGCGTGAACCTGCGGCTCGATGGCGACACCGTTACCGAGGCGCGCGTTGCACTGGGCGCGGTTGCGCCGACGGTTCTGCTGGTCGAGGACTGTGCAAAGGCCATCATCGGCACCACGCTGGATGACGCCGCGCTGGAGGCGCTCGCGGCGGCGGCATCCGCGGCCTGCAATCCGATCGACGACAAGCGCGGCACCATCGCGTTCCGCACCGAGGTCGCCGGCGTGCTGGCCAAGCGCGCTGCCAAGATCGCCTATGCCCGTGCCAAGGGAGAATGAGCCATGAGCAAGATCCACGTATCAACCACTGTCAACGGCGATGCGGTCGAGTTTCTGTGCGACCCGCGTGAAACCCTGCTGGACTGTCTGCGCGACAAGCTGAACCTGACCGGCGCGAAAGAGGGTTGCGGCACCGGCGATTGCGGTGCCTGTTCGGTCACCGTCGATGGTCGGCTGGTCTGTTCCTGCCTGATGCTGGGGGCCGAGGCCGAAGGCAAGGAGATCGGCACCGTCGAAGGCATCGCCGATGGCGACGTTCTGCACCCGCTGCAGAAGAAGTTCATCGAATATGCCGCCCTGCAATGCGGCGTCTGCACGCCGGGGATTCTGGTGGCCGCGAAATCGCTGCTGGAAAAGAACCCCGACCCGACCGAGGAAGAGACGCGGTACTGGCTGGCGGGGAACCTGTGCCGGTGCACCGGCTATGACAAGATCATTCGCGCCGTGATGGATACGGCGGCCGAGATGCGGGAGGCTTCGTGATGGCGCTTGACGATCGCAAGACCGATTTCAGATTTGTGGGCACACGGCCCGATCGCCCGGACGGGCTGGACAAGGTGACGGGCCGCGCCAAGTTCGGGGCGGATGCCCAGGCGCCCGGCATGCTGCATGGCGCCATCCTGCGCTCGCCGCATGCGCATGCGCGGATCGTGAAGATCGACACGTCGAAGGCCGAGGCGCTGAAAGACGTGAAAGCGGTGGTCACGCGCGCCGATTTCTCGGACAAGCCCGAGTTCAAGCCGGGGCTTGAGGGCGAGTTCTGGAATGTGCTGGAAAACGTCATGGCGGGAGACAGGGCGCTGTATGACGGGCATGCGGTGGCGGCGGTGGCTGCGACCTCGGCGCTGGCAGCGCGCGATGCGCTGAAGCTGATCGAGGTGGAATACGAGGTGCTGCCCCACGTCACCGACGTGGACAAGGCGATGGCATCCGATGCGCCGGTGATCCGCGAGGGGGCTGCCGATTACTCGGTGCCAGAGGGGATGCACCCGAACGTCGTGCGCTATCACGAAAGCGGTCACGGCGATGTCGAGGCCGGATTTGCCGAGGCGGATCTGGTGGTCGAGGACCATTTCGAAACCGAAGCGACACACCAGGGTTATATCGAGCCGCATGCCTGTCTGGCCACATTGGGCAATGACGGCAAAGGTGAGCTGTGGTGCTGCACCCAGGGGCATTGGTACGTGCAGAAATACTGTGCCGCGCTGCTGGGTATCGAGACGTCGCAATTGCGCGTCACGGCCTCGGAAATCGGTGGCGGCTTTGGCGGCAAGACCACGGTGTTCATCGAACCGGTGGCGCTGGCGCTGAGCCGCAAGGCCAACCGTCCGGTCAAGCTGGTGATGAACCGGTCGGAGGTGTTCCGGGCCACCGGGCCGACCTCGTCGGCGTCGATGGACATCAAGATCGGGATGAAGAAGGACGGCACCATCACTGCTGCGCAAGGCATCTTCCGCCTGCAGGGCGGCGCCTTTCCGGGTGCGCCGGCCGAATTCACTGCGATGTGCGCCTTTGCGCCTTACAACCTGACCAATGTGCGGCAGGTGGGCTATGACGTGCTGGCCAACCGCCCGAAACAGGCGGCCTATCGCGCGCCGGGCGCGCCGATGGGGGCGTTTGCGGTTGAATCGGTGATCGACGAGCTGTGCAACAAGCTGGGTCTGGACCCGGTCGAGGTGCGCCTGAAGAACGCCGCGCACGAAGGCACCAAGGCCAGCTATGGCCCGCGCTACGACCGCATCGGGCTTGTCGAGACACTGGAAGCCGCCAAGGCGCATCCGCATTATTCGGCGCCGCTGAAGCCGGGGCAGGGGCGCGGCATCGCCTGCGGGTTCTGGTTCAACCACGGGGGCGAGACCAGCGTGTCGCTGGCGCTGAGCGAGGATGGATCGGCGCAGGTGATGGTGGGTACGCCGGATATTGGCGGGTCGCGCGCATCGATGGCGCTGATGGCGTCCGAGGTGCTGGGCATCCCTTACGAAAACGTTCGCGTGACGGTCGCAGACACCGCGACGCTGGGGTACAATGACATCAGTCACGGCAGCCGCGTGACCTATGCCTCGGGTCTGGCAACCATCAAGGCGGCGCGCAATGCCGTCGAGAAACTGTGTGAACGCGCGGCGGCCAAGTGGGGTATCCCGGTCGATGCGGTGAAATGGGAAAACGGCTGTGCCGTGCCGTCGGGGCCGAATGCTGGTGATTTCGATCCGCTGCCGCTGGCCGAAATAACCGCCGACATGGGCGCGACAGGCGGCCCGATCTCGGGCCATTTCGAGGCCACGCCCGAAGGTGCGGGGGTATCGTTCGGCACCCATATCGTCGATGCCGAGGTCGATCCCGAGACCGGCAAGACCTGTGTCACGCGCTATACGGTCATTCAGGATGCGGGCAAGGCGATCCATCCGACCTATGTCGAAGGTCAGTATCAGGGCGGCGCGGCGCAAGGTATCGGCTGGGCGCTGAACGAAGAGTATATCTATGGCCAGGACGGTCGCCTGCAGAACTCGATCTTCCTTGATTATCGTATCCCGGTGGCCAGCGACCTGCCGATGATCGACACGGTGATCGTCGAGGTGCCCAACCCCGGTCACCCGTTCGGTGTGCGGGGCGTGGGGGAAACCGGAATCGTGCCGCCGCTGGCTGCGATCGCGAATGCCGTATCGAACGCAGCAGGTGTTCGCATGCGCCGCCTGCCCATGTCGCCGCCGCGGATTCTGGCGGCGCTCAAGGGCGATGGTTGAGGTCAACCTCTGGTCTGGTCTCCGGTCTTTGACCGGGGGCCAGCAGGTGGTCGAGGTCGAGGCCTCGGACACCGGCGAGTTGCTGCGCGAACTGGTGCGCGCCTATCCTTCGCTGAAAGGCCCCATCGATGCGGGCGTGTCGGTGGCAATCAACGGTCGGATCATTGCCGGTGGCCTGACCGAGCCGATCCCGGACGGGGCCGAGGTTTACCTGATGCAACGGCTTCGGGGCGGTTAGCCCTGCGCCAGTTCCTATGGCAAACCGCCTTTGACCGGCAGAATGGATATCGCCTGAAGATCCGGCGTCGCCACTATCAGAGGGGCACGTCGTCATAATCGCGGGACTGGCGGAACGGCGTGTCTTTGATCGTTTCTTCCGTCGCCTTGGACATCATCGTGAAAAGGCGCGCAGCCTCGTCGGTATATTGCTCCATCGCGGTCTTGAAAAACTCCGACTGGACCTTCACCAGATCCGCCGGGGTCTTGCAGGCCAGCAGAGCCTTTTGCGTTTCAAAGTCCTGTTGCAGGCGATCCGTCACGAACCGCGTGCTTTCGGACATGATGTCCATCCAGGCTTTGGCCGCGGTCTGATTGACACCCATCAAGCCAAGAGTCATCGCGGGCGCGGTTGCGTCCAGGTCTGCATCCGTATTCTTCGATTTTGCCATGGCCTTGCTCCTGTATCAGACTGAGTATCGGGTTGTTTCGTCGCCGCCTGCGCGAAACCCGATGCTTGTCCATAGCTGGTTTGAGCTTGCCGGTCCTTGATCTGGATCGTGCGGGGTCACAAAAACTGCTGGATCACCGCCAGCCTATCCTGTCAGATCTGTCCCGCAGTTGGGCGCGCACATCTTCAATCCCGTGAGGCGGGCGTTTGTTTTCAATAAGTTAGGATGGTGCTGCCGGAGAGATTTGAACTCTCGACCTCTCCCTTACCAAGGGAGTGCTCTACCCCTGAGCTACGGCAGCGCGGTGAGCGGGTGATTAGACGCAAACGAAACGCGGCGCAAGGGTGTCTGGACGGTTTTTTTTACCTCCTGTAGAGAAAGGTCATGTCAGACGAAAATTCACCAAAAAAACACGGCAAATCCGAATCTGCGCGCGAGGACAGGCTGAAGGCGGCACTGAAGGCCAACCTGGCAAGGCGCAAGGCGCAGGCGCGCGCGCGCGCGACGACGGATGACAAGGCCGGTGAGGAAAAGGAATAAGAGCAGATGGATTCGATTCTCGTTACCGGCAATGGCCCGCTGAATGGCCAGATACCCATTGCAGGGGCCAAGAATGCGTGTCTCACGCTGATGCCGGCGACGCTGCTCAGCGATGAACCGCTGACGTTGACCAATGCGCCACGGCTGAGCGACATCAAGACGATGACGACGCTGCTGCAATCGCTGGGGGCCGAGGTGTCGCTGTTGCAGGACGGGCAGGTTCTGGCGATGTCGAGCCATGATCTGACCAGTCACACGGCGGATTACGATATCGTTCGCAAGATGCGCGCGTCGAACCTTGTGCTGGGGCCGTTGCTGGCCCGGTTTGGCCAGGCCGTTGTGTCGCTGCCCGGCGGCTGCGCCATCGGTGCGCGCCCGATGGATTTGCATGTCGAGGCGCTGGAGGCGCTGGGAGCCGAGATCGAGTTGAAGGACGGGTATCTGCACGCCAGCGCGCCGGGCGGGTTGAAGGGCGCGGTGCATGAGATGCGGTTCGCTTCGGTGGGCGCGACCGAGAACATGGTGATGGCGGCCACGCTGGCGAAGGGCACTACTGTGCTGAAGAACGCCGCGCGCGAACCCGAGATCGTCGATCTGGTGCGTTGCCTGCGCAAGATGGGCGCCCAGATCGAGGGTGAGGGCACGTCGACCATCGAAATTCAGGGTGTGGAGCGGCTGCATGGCGCCACGCATCAGGTTGTCACCGACCGGATCGAGCTGGGCACCTATATGCTGGCACCCGCAATCTGCGGCGGCGAAGTCGAGCTTCTGGGCGGACGGATCGAGCTTGTGGGCTCGTTCGTCGAAAAACTGGATGCGGCTGGGATCGCGGTGGAAGAGACCGAGAAGGGCCTCAAGGTGGCGCGCCGCAACGGCAGGGTCAACGCCGTTGACGTGGTGACGGAACCTTTCCCCGGGTTTCCGACCGATCTGCAGGCGCAGATGATGGCGCTGATGTGCACCGCCGAGGGGACCTCGGTTCTGGAGGAGCGGATTTTCGAGAATCGCTTCATGCATGCGCCTGAACTGATGCGCATGGGTGCCCAGATCGACGTGCATGGCGGCACCGCGACGGTGACCGGGGTCGAACGGTTGAAAGGCGCGCCGGTGATGGCGACCGATCTGCGGGCGTCGGTCTCGCTGATTCTGGCCGGTCTGGCCGCCGAAGGAGAAACCGTGGTCAGCCGGGTCTATCATCTGGATCGCGGATATGAGCATGTGGTGCGCAAGCTGGAAGGCGTCGGCGCGCGGATAGAACGGATCAAGGGCCAATGACGGACGCAAAATTCGAAGAGGGGCGCGAAGCCCCGCTGAACCTCGGAGCCGAGGATGTCGACGATCTGAAGGTGATCGCCACACTGACGCAGGACGCGGTGTTTCCTGTTACGGAACTGTCCTGGCGCCCGTCGGAACAACGCTTTGCCCTACTGCTGAACCGGTTCCGCTGGGAGGATCGCGAGGCCGCCGAACGGCGCGGGCGCGCGTTCGAGCGGGTTCAGTCGCTGCTGGTGTTCGATTCGGTATTGTCGGTGGCAAGCCAGGGGATCGACCGGTCGGACAAGGACATGATCCTGTCGCTGCTGTCGGTCGAGTTCGAACCGTCCGGAGACGAGGCGGGGCAGATCCTGCTGACATTGGCCGGAGACGGGGCGATACGGTTGAATGTCGAGGCGCTCGACGCCCGTCTGAAAGACGTGACCCGGCCCTATCGCGCCCCCTCGGGGCAGGCCCCGCGCCACCCCGAATAGTGCAGAACAAGCGCGGCATATCGCAGGCGATGTCCCCAACTGCATCGGGGATCGCCTTGCGGCGGGCCACGGTTTTTGATGTTTTTGATATCAGCCGCATTCTGGTGCAATCGATCACCCTGCTGTGCCGCGACGATCACCGCGACGATCCCAGGGCGCTGGCTGAATGGACCTCGGGCAAGACCGCGCAGGACATTCGAAAATGGCTGGACGGCGATGCCGAGTTCTGGCTGGCGGAGTGGAACGGACAGCCCGGCGGGGTTGGCGCGATATCGCCCGGCGGCGAGGTGCTGCTGCTTTATGTTGCGCCATCGGCGGTGGGGCAGGGACTCGGCGCCGCGTTGTTGGACCGGCTTGAGGATCGCTTGCGGGATGCGGGGCACCAAACCGGATTTCTGGTCGGCACCACCACGGCCCGTGCGTTTTACGAGGCACGGGGCTGGCGTGGGGACGGGGCGGCGCAATGTGGCCCGGCGGCCTCTTGTCAGGCGATGACCAAGCAACTTTGATCACGCGGCACTGGCACAAATCGCTGCACCCCCGCGGCTGAGGCTTGAGACCGCCGCGCCGCGGCGATATGCACCCTGCAAAACGCCCGGAGGTCCAGCCATGCCCCAATTCCTCGACACCACGTCGCCCGATTTCGATGCCGCGTTTGCGGCGCTTCTGGCCGCCAAGCGCGAAGACAGCCCGGATGTGGACGAAGTGGTTGCCGCGATCATTGCAGATGTACGGGAGCGGGGCGATGCAGCGGTGATCGAACTGACCGAGCGGTTCGACCGTATCGCACTGACCCCGGAAAGCCTGCGGTTTTCCCCGCAAGAGATTGTGCAGGCGACTGGCCAGGTTACGACGGAGGAGCGCGAGGCGCTGGAACTGGCCGCCGAGCGCATCCGGGCCTATCACGAACGGCAGATGCCGCAGGATGAGGAATGGACCGATGCGGCAGGCGCGACGCTGGGCTGGCGCTGGTCGGCAGTGTCGGCGGCGGGGCTATATGTGCCGGGCGGTCTGGCCTCCTATCCGTCATCGGTGCTGATGAATGCGATTCCGGCCAAGGTGGCGGGGGTGGAACGGCTGGCGATTGCGGTGCCGACGCCGGATGGGCAGGTAAATCCGCTGGTTCTGTTGGCGGCGCAACTGTCCGGGGTGGACGAGATTTACCGGATAGGTGGGGCGCAGGCGATTGCGGCGCTGGCCTATGGGACTGATGCGGTCAGGCCGGTTGACAAGATCACCGGCCCGGGCAATGCCTTTGTCGCCGCCGCCAAGCGCCGCGTCTTTGGCAAGGTCGGCATCGACATGATCGCGGGACCGTCCGAGATTCTGGTGATTGCCGACAAGGACAATAACCCCGACTGGATCGCGCTGGACCTGCTGAGCCAGGCCGAACATGACGAGAGCGCGCAGTCGATCCTGATCACCGATGATGCGGGTTTTGGCCAAGCGGTGGCGGAAGCGGTTGAAAAACGCCTTGAGACATTGGAGCGCCGCGCCATTGCCGGGACAAGCTGGCGGGATTTCGGAGCGGTTATCACGGTGCGCGACATGGACGAAGCTGCGGCGCTGTCCAATCGTATCGCGCCCGAGCATCTGGAACTGTGCGTGGCCGATCCGGACGCGCTGAGCCAAAAGACCATCCACGCAGGCGCCATTTTCCTGGGCCAGTACACGCCCGAAGCGATCGGCGATTATGTGGGCGGGCCGAACCATGTGCTGCCGACCGCGCGTTCGGCCCGGTTTTCCTCGGGCCTGTCGGTGATCGACTTTCTCAAGCGCAGCACCATCAGCAAGATGTCGCCCGAGGCCCTGCGCGCCATCGGCCCGGCAGCAGAGCGGCTGGCGATTTCGGAGAGCCTGGAGGCGCACGGATTGTCGGTGCGGGCGCGGCTGGATCGTCTGAACAGTTGAGACCGAAGGACAGATCCGCGCGGTATCCTGTGGCCCATGGGAACGGGGCGACACACAGTTGCCCCCAATTGCACGTTGTTGTACCCCTGCCGGAACGCAGTTTTTTCCGAGCACCGAAAGTATGAGTCACATAAGCCATATCGAACTGGACGATCGCAACCTTCCCGCGCCGACGCCGGAGATCGAGCAGGAGCGCAAGGTGGCGATTTTCGACCTGCTTGAGGAAAACAGTTTCGACCTGCCCCAACGGGATGATCGGGTCATTCCGGATGGTCCCTATCGGTTGCAACTGTCCATTCGCGACAAGCGGCTGGTCTTTGACATCGAAACCGAAGACAACCAGAAAGCCGCCGAGTTTCATCTGTCGCTTGGCCCGTTCCGGCAGGTCGTGAAAGACTATTTCCAGATCTGCGAAAGTTATTTCAACGCAGTGAAAACGATGCCGCCCAGTCAGATCGAAACCATCGACATGGCGCGGCGCGGCATCCACAACGAAGGCAGCCGTGTGTTGCAGGAACGGCTTGAGGGAAAAGCCGAGATCGACACCGACACCGCGCGCCGCCTGTTCACCCTGATCTGCGTTCTGCATTTTGGGGGCTGACGCGTGAAGCCGTTGCCGCACTCGGTGCTGTTTTGCTGCGACCACAACGCGGTGCGGTCACCAATGGCCGAAGGCATCATGAAGAAGTTCTACGGCACCGGCACCTATGTGCAGTCGGCCGGGGTCAAAAGTGATATGGATGTTGACGGGTTCTGCATCGCGGTCTGCCAGGAAATCGACGTCGAACTGTCGCGCCACCGTACGCGCACCTTTGACGAGATGCAGGAATGGGGCGACGATCTGGGGTCTTTTGACCTGGTCATCGCGCTGTCGCCTGCGAGTCAGCGGCGGGCGCTGGAACTCACCCGATATTATCACCTCGATGTCGATTATTGGCCAATAATGGACCCTACTGGGCTCGGCGAGACGCGGGAAGAGAAGTTACATCATTATCGTCAAACCCGCGATCAAATCATCCAGCACCTCAAGGAGCGCTGGGGAGAGCCTACGGAGATTACATGAACGACACCGTCAAACGCTATTTCGATGCCTTCAATGCCGGGGACGTCGACGGAATGCTTGCCTGCCTGTCCGATGACGTGGCCCATCACGTGAACGAAGGGCAGATCCGCGAGGGCAAGGAAAAGTTCGCCGCGTTCTGCGCCCATATGAACCGCTGCTATAAAGAAAACCTGACCGACATGGTGATTTTCGAGGCCGATGGTGGCACCCGTGCGGCGGCGGAATTCATCGTCAATGGCACCTATCTGGAGACCGATGACGGGTTGCCCGAGGCGCATGGCCAGAGCTATCGCTTGCCCGCCGGGTCGTTCTTTGACCTGCGCGACGGCAAGATCACCCGCGTCACCACTTTCTACAATCTGGCCGATTGGATGAAACAGGTCTCGAATGGGTAAGGTCACGGATGTCCGGGCGCTGACCGGCGCAGCGCTGGAAGCGGCGCTGGACGATGTGGCGCGGTTGCGCATCGCGGTATTCCGGGCTTGGCCCTATCTCTACGACGGCGATCTGGCCTATGAGCGCGACTATCTGAAGGTCTATGTCGAAAGCGAGGGCGCCATCGTGGTTGGCGCCTTTGACGGAGGCAAGCTGGTCGGCGCTTCGACCGGCATGCCGTTGGCCGATCACGCCGATGATTTCGGCGCAGCCTTTGCCGATACCGGGCTGGACATGGGGCAGATCTTTTATTGCGCCGAATCCGTGTTGATCCCGGATTACCGGGGGCAGGGGATCGGCCACAGGTTCTTTGACTTGCGCGAAGCCCACGCCCGCGAATTGGGTTATGCCAAATGCGCCTTTTGCAGCGTGCAGCGCCCTGCCGATCACCCGATGCGGCCGGAAAGCTATCGCCCGCTTGACGCATTCTGGCGCGCGCGGGGGTACGAGCCATTGCCGGGGGCCGTTGCCCAATTCCCGTGGAAGGATCTGGGCGACGAGGAAGAAACGTCAAAGCCGTTGCAATTCTGGATCCGGGATCTCTGATCCCGGCTGCGCGCCTTTGGGCGCTTGTGGCGCACCATTCAACAACCGGTGCCGGATTTGACATTCAGTGACCGCTTGCCGGGCCAGAAAATCGTAGGGTCACTTTTGGGCCGTCCAAGCCAGAAAATGCCGAAAGCCTGTCGCAGTCAGATTTGGCAGCGATAGTGGAGACAGATCAAAGCTGTGTTCAGGGGGAAAACCTGTCGTCAAATTCGCTCATACAAATATGCAAAAATGTGTTACCTTTGAGGTTTCCAAAGGGGGGAAAGTCATGAAAAGATATGTGATTGAGCGCGATTTGCCGGGGGTTGGCGGCATGTCCGGCGACGAATTGGGCGGAGCGTCCGCCAAGTCGAACGAGGCGCTGGACCAGATACCGGGGGTGCAGTGGCAGCACTCGTATGTCGCGGGAGACAAGACATTCTGTATTTATCTGGCCGAAAATGAGGACGCGATTCACAAGCACGCGGAACTCAGCGGTTTCCCGGCCAGCAAGATCACCGAGGTCGTGACCATCATCGACCCGACAACCGCCCGCTAATCGGGTCTGTACATGGCGCGGCGTCCCCGCATAAGGTCGCACGACCTTCGCAGCCGGGGACGCCGATATGAAACTAGCAACCGCCGCCTATCCGCTCGATTGGCTTGATAGCTGGGCCCAGTACGAGGACAAGCTGAATCGTTGGGTGGCCGAGGCTGCCGGAAACGGGGCCAATCTGTTGGTGTTTCCCGAGTATGGCGCGATGGAGCTTTCGACTTTGGACGGGCCGGAGGTTGCCGGAGATCTGGAGAAATCGATCCATGCAGTTTCGGATCGGATGGAGGACGCGGCTGTCCTGCACCAGAATCTCGCGCGGGAGTACGGGGTCCATATTCTTGGGACTTCGGCCCCGGTGAATGCGGGATTTGACAGGCCCGTCAACCGGGCCGAGTTCTACACCCCGACGGGTGGGCGAGACCATCAGGACAAGCAGATCATGACCCGGTTCGAACGCGAACACTGGAATGTTGTTGCGGGCGGGCCGCTCAAGCTGTTCGATACCGCGCTGGGCAAGATCGGTGTTCTGATCTGTTATGACAGCGAATTCCCGCTTTTGGGGCGGGCACTGGCCGAGGCCGATCTGATCCTGGTGCCATCCTGCACCGAGGCGCTGTCGGGCTATTGGCGTGTCCGTATCGGCGCGATGGCCCGGGCACTGGAAAATCAATGCGTTACGGTCATGGCTTCTCTGGTCGGCTGCAACGACTGGTCCGAGGCGGTGGATATGAACACCGGGACGGGCGGCATCTTTGGTCCGCCGGATATTGGGTTCCCCGAAACGGGTGTTCTGGCCGAGGGCGGGCTGAACCAGCCCGGCTGGACCTATGCCGAGGTGGACCTTGGGGCGATTGCCCATGTGCGTGCAGATGGTCGGGTGCTGAACCGGGCCCACTGGGCCGAGCAGGAACCCCGCGTCTTATCCGTCACAAACTGTGGCATCTAGGCAATTCGGCCCTTGAATTAAGGGGAAAATGCGCTCATTTAAGCGCACGTCCCGTAGATTCTGCGGGTGCAACGTATTTAAGGAGAGAACATGGCCAAGGAAGATACGCTCGAATTTCCCGGTGTCGTGAAGGAACTCCTGCCGAATGCGACGTTTCGGGTCGAGCTGGAAAACGGCCATGAGATCATCGCACATACGGCAGGCAAGATGCGCAAGAACCGCATCCGCGTTCTGGCCGGCGACAAGGTGCAGGTCGAGATGACCCCTTACGATCTGACCAAGGGTCGGATCAACTATCGTTTCAAGTAACGCCAGCCTTATGGCGTTCATCCTGGGATCGGGCAGTCCGCGGCGGCTGGACCTGCTGGCTCAGCTTGGCGTGCGGCCCGACAAGATATCCCCTCCAGACATTGACGAAACGCCCCATAAAGGCGAGTTGCCGCGGCCTTATTGCGCCCGGATCGCCCGGGAAAAGGTGCAGGCGGTGCAGGCCGGGGACAGCGACGTTGTCTTGTGCGCCGACACCACCGTAGCGCTGGGGCGCCGCATTCTGGGCAAGCCGTTGGATGCGGCCGAGGCCGCCAAGTTTCTTTATGCCCTGTCGGGCCGTCGCCACCAAGTGATCACCGCCGTCGCCGTGCGGCGCGGCGATGACCTTTGGGCGCGGGAGGTGGTCAGCCAGGTCAAGGTCAAGCGGCTGTCGGATGTGGAAATCAATTCCTATCTCGCCAGCGGCGACTGGGAGGGTAAGGCCGGTGCCTATGCCATTCAGGGACCTGCGGGTGCCTTCATCCCGTGGATAAGCGGGTCGTTCACCGGTATCGTCGGCCTGCCGTTGGCGGAGACGTCGGGTTTGTTGCAGGCGGCAGGTTTGCCGCTGTATCAGGAGGTGTCATGAAAGGCCGCACAATCATTCTGGACCACATAGACGACCGCGAGGCGGCGGCGCTGATGGTGGATGGCAGGCTGGATGATTTCCTGATCGAAGGCGACGCGCCTGCGCCCGGAACTATCTATCGCGCCCGCGCGGACCGGCCCGTGAAAGGGCAGGGCGGCATGTTTTTGTCGACCCCAGACGGCCCGGCCTTTTTGCGGCAGGTCAAAGGCCTGGCGCCCGGTGCGCAACTGCTGGTGCAGGTCACCGGCTATGCCGAGCCGGGCAAGGCGATCCCGGTCACGTCCCGGCTGCTGTTCAAGAGCCGCTATGCCATCGTCACGCCGGATGCGCCGGGTTTCAACATCTCGCGCAACATCCGCGACGAGGACCTGCGCGACAGGTTGCTGGAAATTGCCCATGAACACATGGGCGACAGCGCGTACGGGCTGATCCTGCGGTCGTGCTGCGACGGAGCCGAAGCGGAAGCAATCGCCGAGGATATCGCCGCCATGGCGGAATTGGCGGACAAGGTATTGAGCGACCAGGGGGATGCGCCTGAGATCCTTGCCGAAGGCGACGGCCCGCATACCCTTGCCTGGCGCGATTGGACCGAAACGGCCGAGGTGGTGACGCAACCTGGCGGGTTCGAGGTTCATGGCGTGCTGGATGCGCTGGATACGGCCCGAGCGATTGCCGAGCCGCTTGCAGGTGGCGGGCAACTGTTTATCCAGCCAACCCGCGCGTTGGTCGCCGTGGATGTGAATACCGGGTCTGATACGTCCCTGGCGGCAGGTCAGAAGGCCAATTTCGCATGCGCCAAGATCCTGCCACGCGCGCTGCGGGTGCGCGGCCTGGGCGGACAGATCACGCTGGACCTCGCCCCCATGCCGAAGAAGGACCGGCGCGGGTTCGAGGCCGCCTTGCGCGCGGCCTTCAGGCAAGACAGCGAGGAAACGATTCTGGCTGGATGGACCCCGCTGGGCCATTTCGAGTTGCAGCGCAAACGCGGGAGAATTCCCTTGGCGGAGGTGCTGAAATGAGCTGTCCGATCTGTGGTGACAAGACGACGACAACCTACCGCCCTTTCTGCTCGAAACGCTGTGCGGATCTGGATCTGGCCAAGTGGCTGAACGGCTCATACAGCTTGCCGTCCGAACGTGAGGACGACGTGGAAGAGGCGGTCGAACCTCGCACTTCAGCGTCCGAACGCCCGCATTGAAAAAATGTCAAAAAGCCTCTGGACACCGCCTGTGGCAAGTCATAGAAGGCCTCCACCCAACGGCAAACACCGTTCCCGTGCCCGGGTAGCTCAGGGGTAGAGCAGTGGATTGAAAATCCTCGTGTCGGTGGTTCGATTCCGCCCCCGGGCACCATTCAACTATCTGACATGATGGTAGTTTCTTCTCATGGCTGATCCTCGCTTCGGTCGGGTTTGACACTTTTCTGCGAAGGTTTGACTCTTTCGGCCCGCCTTCGCTTTTCTTCTTCCAGTGTGGCCATGGTCTCGCGGTTCTTGTCGGCAAGCCGGAAATCTGAAGTTTCCATGAAGCTTGAAAACTTACGACACTTAAAAATTCAGCGTCACGTCAGGGTCACCGGACGGACACGTCAATATGAATTGAGGACATATTGAGGAGGCATGTCCGTAACCGTTCCTTTCCGGACACCCCTTACCACATCTGCTGGCGCATCAGATTGTGATGCTCTTCAGCGTGAAACCGTAAGTTCAAGCCACCTCGCGAGAACTTCCCCTCCACGAACGGTTTGCGCGCCGCTATCCGTTCGATCGCAGCCTCAACATCGTCGGACAGGAAATCGGAAACCTTCCTTTCGGGGGCATCCGCTACGACGATGTCTTAAAGAAAATCTGTCATGATCCCCATGTCCCTCCAGGCATCATAACTCATCGTCTCATCGCGGCGCTCTTGAAATACGTGGTAACCGTCCGGGTTCGCAGCATGCAATTCAAGTCAGCCGTACCGCATCGCATGAATGTCGAAGAGAAACAGATGAAGTCCCTCCCAGCCCATCGCGACCTCTAGAACGCCGTGCAACTCGCGCAGGATCATCGAGGCCGGCACCAGCACCCGCTGCCAGATCATCGCGCTGATACTGAGAAGGCGAATTTTCAATTGGTAGACTCTTGGGCCGGCTGACACGAGAAATCACTGCCAGCATCAAACCCGAAATTCAACTGCCCCACACTTTGCGGTACTCTCCTAACCGCTCACTCATGAAGACACAGCCCAAATTGCCGCGCCTGAAGGGTTTTCATTTTCCGCGCGAGATCATTGCCTATGCAGTCTGGGTCTACCATCACTTTGCGCTTAGCGCCGCTGAAGTTGAAGATCTGCTCGCGGAACGTGCAAACAAGTTGGCAATGCTCCTTTTCCGGTTTCAAGAAAAATATTCTGGAAACGGAATAATACCCCACCGCAATAATAAAATGCACCACATCACGACAATGTTACTATCCTTATAATTGTTACTTCCTCAAATTGTTTAAAAACGAATCACTACCGCTAAAGGTGTTAAAGATAAACCGCTAATGCATGTTTTTGCTGAGGCAAAAACTGTACGCATAACAAAAGAAGGTTGGAAAAGGTTTATGGGGAATCCAATATCTGCGGCAATCAGAGAGGATAAAAACATAAGTGCAATTGTCGCATTTAGTCTTTTTGTGAATATCCTAGTTCTAACTGGCCCGATCTATATGTTGCAGGTTTACGACCGAGTGTTGGCAAGCGGATCAAATGTGACCCTTGTCGCTGTCTCGGTTTTGGCGTTGGCCTTGTATACTTTTATGGGTTTGCTCGACTATTTTCGGGGGAGACTACTGCAACGAACGTCTATATCGATGCAGTATTCCCTATCGGAAAAAGTCTTTTTCGCTTCGTTGGAACAAGCCAAGGATATCAAAAAACAGGCCAAAAGCTCCAGTGCTCAATCCGAACTAGAGGTTGTGCAAAAATTCTTATCCAGCTCGGTCCCTTTAGCGATAATAGATCTACCTTGGACTTTCATGTTCATAGGAATATTATTTGTTTTTCACTGGATTTTCGGTGTTCTGGCTGTGGCTTCAATGCTCATTTTGGCGACAATAGCGTTTATCAGTCAAAGAACGCAAAAAAAGGAACAAGATCGACAAGTTGCTTTCGGGGCAGAGAGCGAAGAATTCCAAAAAGCCTTATGGTTTCAAACAGAAACCATTCAGGGACTTGGTATGCGGAAAGATATTGTCTCAAGATGGCAGAATTGGTTGGGACAGCGGTTAAATGCCGAAATGAAAGTCGGAGATATTTCCGGGATCGGAAGCGTGTCATCCAAGACTTTGAGAATGGTATTCCAATCTGCCGCATTGGGCATTGGCGCCGCATTGGTTTTGCAGGACCTTGCGACACCAGGTGTCATGATCGCTGCCTCCATCATTCTGGGACGAGCTTTGGCGCCCGTCGATCAAATTGTGGGCCAATGGCCACTCATAACGCGAGCACGAAGAGGGTATTTGGCTATCGGGGGGATGTTTTCGGATAAAACTGTCTCGTCGCCCAATAGAGTCGCACTTCCGGAACCCACCGGACATATCAATGCCAGTCGAATTGTTTACGGTCGACGCGGCAATTCCTCGAAGCCGTTGTTGGGAGGCGTGGATTTTGAAGTCCAACCGGGAGAGGCTCTTGGGGTTTTAGGACCGAGCGCAAGTGGCAAATCAACACTTGCACGAATGTTAACTGGAAGCATAATTCCGTCTTCCGGGTCGGTCTGTTTGGATGGAGCCTCATATGATCAATGGGACCAGAACGAACTAGGGCGACATCTTGGGTACCTACCTCAAGACGTTACATTATTTCGCGGAACCATCGCCGAGAATATCGCAAGATTTTCCACCAACGCGGAAGATGACGAAATAATTAAAGCTGCCCAACTCGCGAATGCTCATGAGCTAATTCTAGATCTGCCAGATGGATACAATACTTTCGTTGGACATGGCGGGTCCGGTCTTTCCGGTGGGGAAAAACAAAGAATAGGCCTTGCAAGAGCACTTTTTGGTTCACCTAAGTTGGTCATTTTAGATGAACCCAATGCCCATTTGGACAGCAAGGGAGAGGAGGCACTCATCAGGGTGCTCAGGACCCTAAAGGGAAAAGGCTGTTCTATAGTAATTACCGCCCACAGACCACGGGTAATATCAGAATGCAACAAATTGATTATGCTAAAAGAAGGAGTGCAAGTGTCCTATGGGCCTCGAGACGAGGTTCTTCGGGAGATCATGGCGGAACCAGTTGACATAACAAGCAAGAAGGCAGCTGGCCAATGAAAAATGAAACTCCAAAGAGCGAGGCCGACGGCAAAACTGAACTAAATCCGGAAACAATGCTGTTTAAAAAAAATAAATTCCACAAAAATGGGGGAATAATAACTTTAGTTGCTTTGATAGCCATTGTCGGTAGTTGGATGGCATTCGCAACAATAGAAAGCGCTGTAATTGCTCAAGGAGAGTTACGTGGATCGAAGAACAGGTTCCAGGTTCAGCATGAAATCGGTGGAGTCGTTGCGAAAATCCATGTTCGAAACGGTGAATACGTCAAGAGAGGAGACACACTGATCCAGTTGGATGACACGAACTTACAGGCCGATCTGAATATTGTAAGAAGTGAACGATTCGAACTGGAAGGTCAGCGGGCTCGCTTGGTTGCATTAAGAGAAGGGCGCACAGGGATATTTTTTCCGGAGTTTTTTCAAAACACGGGGGGGTTCAAATCGAAAGCGGAAAAAATCATTTCGGAAAACCGGAGATACCATGAAATTTCTCTAATTTTCCAAAAAGTGACCGAGGAAAAATATGAAAATAAGAAGGAAAATGCCAGAAACGCAATCTCTGCAAAAATACGCCAGAAAATTGCATTAACAGCGCGTCTTGACCTTATACGAGAAGATCTGGAGGCCCAAGAGAAACTGGTCCTAAAGGGAATTGCATCCAAAAGGGACCTTTCGGCCAGACGCCAGGCGGTTCATGAAATTCTTGGACAACTAGCGGCGCTGGACACTGAAATAGTTGAATTGAAGGGGGCCGTCGCTGAGTTTGGAATTGAGCTCCAAGAAATCAGGTCAAGAATAAAGGAAAACGCCTCTAGTGAGTTGCAGGGTGTTACTGCCCGTATTAACGAACTCGTCGTGCGTGAGCAAGAACTAAAGTCTGAACTGGAGGCAACATTCATAAGATCTCCAGTGGATGGTATTGTGCACAATATGGCAATTCTGAATATTGGGGCGGTTGCCCAGCCAGCTCAGGTATTGTTGTCGATCGTGCCTCGTGAAGTACATTTGATAGCGGACGTTCAGTTAAAACTGACGGATGTAGATCGAGTTTCAGAGGGACAAGAAGTTTCGCTGTTGTTTACTGCGCTGAATACGCGGACGACTCCGGAAATTATGGGAAAAGTTCAACAAGTATCCGCTGATAAAATTGTCAGTGAGGATGGTTTAACAGGGTATTATTCTGCTGAAATAAAGTTCTCAGAACAGCAAAAAAGTCGTTTGGGAGAAAACCAGTACAAACTTACTTCGGGTATGCCGGTTGAAGCTCATATTAATACCGGTGGGCGCAGCCCCGCCAGTTATTTCCTAAAGCCAATCAACGATCAGATCAGGAGGGCTTTGAAAGAGGAATAAGAACAGAAACCCAGAATTGAGCAAAGATCCGAAAATAGCCCAACCTTCGTCAACTCTTGAGAACTAAAACGGGAATAGAAACATGGAAGACTCGGCAGTACAAGACGCCATCCAAGATGCACTGTTAAATGAACAAATTTCGGACGAGCTGCGGAATTTGATCAATAATAGCCCGGAGTTGTCCGCAATGGCGGAAGCAGTTGTACGGGTTATTATCGAAAATTTAAGAGCCAGTGAGTTTACGACCAGGGAAGATTTGACGGATCGAATTTTTCAAGAGTTCTCAAATTACGACAATCTCGCAGAGGTCACGGTAATATACGAAACGCTGCGTGAGAACGAGGAGTTTCAGGACTATTTGTCCGATATTTCGCAAATAATTGACAGTAACAATATTCCTGTGACGGGTGAAACGGAGGAGGAACGTATCGAACGAGAAGCCCGTTTGGGAAATGAAATTTTTAACAATATTCGATCCGGTACTTTCAATTCCTTTTTTCTTTCCGCCGGTGCTATTGATCAGGTGATACAAAACAGAATTGCCAAAGGTTATACCGAACTGGAGGCTGGCGTTAATCCGCTATACCGAACAATTTCCCTAAAAGGTATTTACGAACCCGGGGAAAGAGTTGGCGCACCTGGCGTTAATCTGTCTCTTGCGGGTACGTTTCTTTCGTCCACAGCAAGCGTAACCTCTTTGGGATTCAGCGGTAGCGCGCTTCAGGATGCAATCGAGGACAACGATTTTGTAGCCATTGTTTCTGCCTCTCTCGGCATAGCGTCGTCGTCCTTGAGCACAATTGTCAACGTCACCAGGTTTTCGCTGGCCGTCGGGCAGTTGTTTACGGGAGGCACAACCAATTTGGCCCTGGGTGGCATCAGCGGTCTTCTCGGGGGATCTAGTTTCGTTTCCAACGGCGCTAAAGTTGCCGCAGGTTTCGGCCAAGCGGCTGCGACTGGCGTTCAGGCTGTCGGTGCAACTCTTGCAGTCGTAGGTGCAGCGCTCAGCGTTGCTTCATTCGCTGTATCCGGAGTGTTGGCTTTCCGAGATTTCGGTGATTTGTCTGCAGAAGAGCAAATTAACACGGCGGTCAACTTTGCCGTGGATGCCGTGCAGTTGGTTTTGGGCATTGTTGCCTCTATTGCCTTTGCAGTTGGCGGTCCGGTTGGGACCATTGTCGGAGCGGCAATCACTATCATCAATCTTATAATTGATATTGCTCAACTATTGGCGGATGTGATTGATGGGGCGATCCCGAGGGATCAGTATGGTACATTTGGCGATGATTTCCTGCAAGGCCGGGATGGCGCTGATCGGATCTATGGTGGCTATGGAGACGATACGATTCTTGGCGGAGGCGGCTTTGACGAGCTTTTCGGCCAAGGCGGGAATGACGTAATCAACCCTGGCACCAATAGAACATTGGCCGATGGCGGCGAAGGAAACGACACGATCAACTTCCAGATTGACGCCACAACCAAAGATGGGCTTACGTTTACGGAAACTCTTGGTTTCATCATCGTTAATGACCGTAACTTTGGCCTTTTCGTTGATATAGGTCATACGTATAATTTGAATGGAAGCTTAAGAAACGCGGCGTTTTTCATTGATAACACCAGCGACGTGAGCCTCGAGAATGGGGTGAAATTGCTTTCAGGGCCTATTAGTTCTGATCTTATTGACTACGATACGAATGGCGATGGCTTCTTTGCATCTTTTATGTACTATGAATATTCGCTCAGCCAACCAAGAGCCTACCGCGATAGTGATCATCCCGATACTAGTTATTTTTTAGGGGGTCTGTATTTCAATCTATCAAAAAAGGAATCCGCGCTAGTGGCGGTTGAATTGTCTTCGATTGAGAACGTAGTGGGCACAGATCTTGGCGACATCATACGAGGTGGTTTTGGCAATAATTTTATCTCGGGCGAAGGCGGTAATGATATCCTGTTTGGCGGATACGGTAACGACTATCTGGTAGGTGGAGCCGGCAGGGATGTTTATTTTGGAGGTGTTGGATTTGACACTGTTTCCACGGCCGGTGAGAACAATCTGAGAATAGGCGGCCTTGCGCCGGAAGCCATTGAAAGGCTAACGGTTAGACTTGAAGACGGTAATGGACAACCCGGTATCATTTCCTATGAGGCGCGGAACGCCGCAGGCACATTTGTTTCATTGGGGAATGAACAGCTCTACAGCATCGAAGGTTATTCCGGTAACGCGATAGATGAGATCATTGTCGGAAGCAGCGAGGCAAACCGGCTCAGCGGGAATGGCGGCAACGACACTATCTATGGCGGCGATGGCGACGATCTGCTTGCCGGCGGAACGGGAATCAACGTTCTATACGGCGGCGAAGGAAGTGACACCGTATCGTTTCAACAAGACCCGACCACAAATACTAGGGAAAATCACGGGTTCGACATCAATCTGGAGACCGGTGTTGCAACACAGCGCAGCGGTGAAGTGTCAAGATCGACACTGGTAGATATTGAAAATGCCACCGGTGCGGAAGGCGATGACATCATTACCGGTGATGGAGAGGCGAATATTCTGTCAGGTTTGGGCGGAAACGATACGCTCAATGGCCAGGACGGAAATGATATTCTTGTCGGTGGTCGTGGATTTGATCGCCTGGATGGCGGCGAAGGAACCGACACACTTTCGTATGCGACTGACTTTGATCAGAGTGAAGGGATCGTAAACGGGTTGGTGGGTATCGATGTCGATTTGAGAGAAGATGATGATGGTTCTTTCGGCAAGGTTTACGCGAACCTGAACGGGGCAAGAGTGAACGGAAGCACGGCGTTCACACAACAACTCAATTCGATCTACCATCAATTGGCAATAGATATTGCAGATGGTCTTGGGGTCAGTTCCGAAGTTGTTGATTGGTTTCCAACGGATCCGCAAGGTGGATACGCTGGTCGGCTGCAGCAGGCCCGCCAACTTTTCTTTTTTGACGAGCATGGCAGTCTTTCCAATGCATCCCACAGAGGTCTGGGATTCACATTTGGCGACAGATCCCCTGATACGGCCGGGGGCACCGGCAAGATTTATTACATTATCGCCGATGTAGAAACTGTGCGGGCTTTGCGGAATTTTGGGCCCAATGAGCTCATTTCTCTGCCGGGAGGCCGATCTCCAACTCGGCTCTCGTCCTTCAATATAATCGTCGTCGATGACCGAAACGAAGTGGATCTTGCTTCGGTACGGTCCCTGCGGGAGGATCAGGAGGCAGTTGATGCCCTCAGAAATGGAGGCGCAATTGACGAGTTCAGAAACATCGAAGACGTATTTGGCACAAACGTCGGTGACAGAATAATTGGCGATGCCAATACAAATGTCCTGGTTGGTATGCGGGGGGCGGACGAAATCCGCGGCGGCGACGGTGACGACGTGCTGTCCGGCGGGTTTGGTCGGGATACTCTTGATGGAGGACAGGGCGTTGATACAGTCACATACTCGCTGGATTCCGACGAAAGGGCAGGGCATGCAGACGATGGCTTTATTATCCGTCTGGACGAGGGGTACACCCGAACCCGCGTAGATAACTTGGTTGCTGATGAACTCACCTCTATTGAAAATGCAATCGGTTCTGATCGTAACGACGAAATAGTAGGTACGGAGGGTGCGAACAGCCTGCTCGGTGGCGCAGGCAATGATACCCTTCGCGGGGGTGCGGGAAATGACACTTTGGATGGCGGCCTTGGACGTGATCTGATTATCGGAGGCGACGGGGCGGATGTGCTTTCCGGTCTTGAAGGCAGAGGCACGGTATATGACACAGGCGAGGCCGACGTTCTGAGGGGCGGCAAAGGCGACGACGTTCTGTTCGGGTTCGGCAGCGATACTCTGGAAGGAGGAGAGGGGAACGATGCCTTCATTCTGTACTACGAGCGGGGTTCGCATATAGTAATTGAAGATTACAGCGCGGGCGAAACTATCCACTTGAACGAGTTGCTAACCAGGGATCGAGTTTCTGTGACCGGGGCGGATACAAGTACCGTCGTTATAACGGTATTGAGGGATATTTCCGACCCATTTACCGTCACACTGCACCGAAGTAATACCGATGAACCTTTCTCTAACGAATGGATATCGGCGGAATTCCGTTCCATTGTATATCCGAATGTTCTTAACGTAGACTTTTTCACCGCACCCGAGGGGTTCGGAAGTGTCACTGTCGACACAACGGCCGGACATGACCGCTTAAGAGGATCATCAGGGGCCGATGCGTTGTCAGGTGGGTCCGGAGAAGACACGATATATGGCGGCGATGGCAATGACACCATAAGTGGAGGGACCGGTTATGATGTCATCTACGGTGAAGGGGGAAGCGATACTATCAGCTATGCCCTGGACCCGGATGAAAAAGATGGCTACGGGGGGCGCGGTGTGTTCGTCAATATGGAGTTTATTAGGGCGTATCGGCTTTCCAACGCGGTTCTTGACCTGGATGAGACATCAACCGCACCAGTTATAAGCCAGATTGGTTCCTTGCTGATCGATGAATATCTGGACATTTTCTATGGAATTGAGAACGCCATAGGCACCGATTTGGCAGATTACCTGCAAGGCGATTCAGGTCGGAACGTCCTGGCTGGGGGGGGCGGAAACGACACCCTGTCTGGCGGGCAAGGCAACGACCATTTGCTTGGTGGTGAAGGCTCTGACATATTTTTCGGTGGGAACGGGCATGATACGCTTGAAGCAGGAAGCGGCAATGGAAATGACACCCTGATCGGCGGTGCCAATGACGATTTCCTGATTGTGTCTGGCGGATCAGGAACAAAAACCCTCATTGGCGGAGCCGGTGCGGATACGTTCCAGATCGATGTTGATGCCGCTAATACAATCAACTTTGACTTTGACGCATCCGAAGATACCGTCAGGCTGATTTCGACGGAAACAATCGATCTTCCTTTTCTTCCGGATGCCGAGAATGGAATAATCCAATTGAAAAAGGAGGGTGGCTTCACGTTAAACATAGTGGAGCCCAGGGTTTCCGGAGATCCGACTTCCTTTATATCTGGAATAAACGCCGTCAATAGCTTTGTCAGTCAGTTTGAGGTGGAACTGCGAGGATCTGATGATGCCAATCACCTCCAGAACAACTTCGGTCGCGGATTTATTTACGGTGGTCGTGGGAATGACACACTCATTGGCGGTACCTTTGAGGATGTGATTCATGGCGGTGCTGATGACGACAGGATAACTGGTAGAGCCGGCGATGACATTCTGGTCGGAGAATCTGGAAATGATACCCTGAACGGCGGCGATGACTCTGATCTCTTCTCTGGTGGAGAAGGACGCGATGTCTTTAATGGAGGAAGCGGGTTCGATGTCGTGGACTACACGATTTCCGACTACGATCGTAGCCACGGCATTCATATCAACCAAACGGATGGTACTGTTCACCAAGGTGGTTTCAACTTTAGCACTCTCTTTGGTGCGATTATTTCAAGTGACCAAAACGCAGATAAGGATTTCTTCACGGATATCGAAGCCTTCACGGCGACCAACAATGACGATGTGTTTTTCACAAATCTGCGCGAAGTCATTACCGTGGACGGTCTCGGTGGCCGAGACACCTTGAGCTTGGTTGCTGTCCAGGAGACGGACGAGCATCTCATTACCGTCGATCTGGTGAGAGGAGTCGTGACATTGTTCGACGAAACGGGAACGGCCATCGTCGGTGCCGGTGCCGGCGCGCAAAACTTTGAAGTCGTCTATGGGTCTTCGATCACCGAAGTGATTACCGACTCTCTTGCCGACAACTACTATGACGGACGAGGAGGTGATGACGCGTTCTTAATCATCGGCGGATCCGATTACGTCGATGGAAGTACAGGTACGGATAAAGTGTCTTTCTCACAATTGCAGCACCGAGTGCACGTCGACACGGCGGCAAACACATACTTCTATACTGAAAATAGTGGAGAGCGTACTACTTCAACTCTGCGAAATATAGAAAAAGTTGAAGGAACATTGTTCAACGATACGCTTTTGGGCAATGATACGGACGAAGAGTTTGAAGGCGGCGGCGGCAGCGACTTTTACGATACTCGTGGAGGACGCGATTTGATTGTGTTCCGTGATGACTTTGGAAACGATTTTGTCGATAATTTCCAAGACGGATTGGACAGATTGCAGTTTGAATCTGGTTCGAATATTTCCGTCACTCAGTCCGGTCTGGATACAGTCATTTCTGTTCAGAACCATGGAACGGTCACCCTTTACGATTTTGACTCGTCCAATTGGGATGAAAGCGACTACATCCTGGCGGCGTAAATAAAAAACTTGTGGCGATGTGATTTCACGTCGCCACAAGAAATGTAAACACAAATGAGGGTGAAAAATTGGCAGATTTTACATCGCTAGAGAGCAAAGATCTAGGGGGCGACGGGGCAAACGGGTTACCAAAAGAACTCCTGGATTTTTTGAATGATCCGGAAAAGCACATTTCCACCGCCTTGGAGATGGCATTAAAGTTTATGAAGGAAGGTAATTACGATGTAGCGTTGCAGATTTATACAAAACTTACAGGAATTGGGTATGTAGACATTCATGTTTTGAATAATATGGGCGTGTGTAATCGATATCTTGGACGGCTGGCCGCAGCAGTAGGATGTTATCGTCGCGCCAAGAAAGATTTTGGGAATACTGATTCCGATCTTTTAATGAACTATGCACTGCTGCTCACGGATTTGGGTGAGTACGAGATGGCTATTAAAAACGCTCAAAAATCGGTGGATTTTGATTCAAGTTTGCTGAATATGATTCGGCTGGCTCGAATCAAGAGAGATTGCGGTGATGGTTCTTCTGCATTAAATATGATTGAAGAATTGTCTATTAAGTATCCAGATAGCAAAGAATGTAAGTTAGAACTTGCCTTGGCAAAAATACATGATTCCAAGGCGTTGAATAACTGGAGATTGGCGGCTGATATCTTTTCCAACAGTGACAATGCCCTACCATCATCGCTTGCTAGTGTCCCTCGCTGGCGAGGCGAAGATGTAGAGGGTTGCCGCATTCTGGTTTTGTCGGAGAAGGATTCTATAAATACAATTCTACTTTCTCGCTTCCTGCAGCCATTAAAAGAACAGGGTGCAATAACGACCTTTTCTTGTAGTAAACAATTGATGGAAGTTTTTCCGTCGGGGCTTGCTGATACTGTAGTGAGTTCTGAGATATATGATGGGGCCGAAAAAAATGAACGATGGTCCGACCAAAATTCGCGGTCACTATCGTCTCTTTGTTCGGAAGATTTCGACTACTTCTGTTCTCTTCTTGACTTACCTGGAAATATTATGAAAGCGGAGGACGACATCCCGGCACCTGTTAGGTGGAGTCCGGGAAAGCCTTCCCGGAATGAAGTGAAGATCGACGATTCTGATGGGCAACTCAAGGTTGGTATTGCATGGGCTGGCGATTCTCCTACGGTCGGTAAGCGTGATCGGATAGGACCTATTTCTGAGTTCATAAAACTGGCTGTGACTGAAGAGGATATCAACTTTTTCAGCCTTCAACCGGGAACAGAGGGAAAACGGCTGGAAGCTACTGGCGCCGATCTGTTGATATCGGACTTGGGTGCATCAATTTCAGACCTGCCTGCATTGTTGTTAGCTATTGAATCAATGGATGTGATAGTGACAGTTGATAACAGTCTGGCACATTTGGCCGGATCAATTGGGAAGCCTGTGATCAATCTATTGAATGCAAAACCGCATTGGTTTTTCGACAATAACGATTCTATGTCTAGATGGTATCC
>NZ_JBXWSF010000019.1:0-57588 GCF_059613285.1 Ruegeria sp. BHSB058
GTCGTTCGACCTTGATGGTTGGATCATTCCCGCAGGCCTGAGCCCCGAGCGCAAGGCACGCGCGCTGGACTACCTGTTTTTCGCTACCGATACTCAGCGTCTGGCGGATCAAGCCAAGTACATCTCCTACGGCCCGGCCCGCAAGTCTTCGGCACCGCTGGTTGGCCAGCACGCAGAACTGGGAATCGACATGGCTCCGCACATGCCGACCGATCCTGCGAATGCTTCCAACACTCATATCTACGACTACGAGTGGTGGGCAGACAACCGTGACGACCTGAACGCAAAATTCCAAGCCTGGTTGGCGAAGTAAGCCAATACCAAATCTGCAAGGGGGCGCGTCGCCTCCTTGCAGATTTACGAAAAACGACGGTCAAACAAGACCGCTCATGCTGTGAACGGGCAGCAAGCAACGGGGAAAGTAGATGAGCGATACTACGCATACCGGCCGCGTTCTGGCCGCTGATGGGACACCGCTAAAGCGAAGTCTGGCACGGGCATTGCGAATGCAAAAAATGCGCGCGCTCATGCTGATTGCGCCACTCCTGCTCTTCGTGTTGCTGACCTTCATCCTGCCGATTGTGGACATGTTGTTCCGTTCGGTAGAGAACAATATCGTTGCGGACACTCTGCCCAATACTGTCGTTGCTCTACGGGATTGGGACCCGAATACAGGTGAAGCGCCGGACGAGGCGGTTTTCGCCGCAATGGCGGTAGACATGAAGGTTGCCGCCGAAGCCAAGTTGCATACCCGCGTGGGATCGCGTCTGAACTATGAAAACCCCGGGATTTCTTCTCTGTTTCGAAAAGCTGGTCGACGCGTCAGCAAGTGGGATACCGAAAGTGATGGTCCTTTCAAGGAGCAGTTCCTCAAAATCGACGACCGGTGGGCCGATGTCGAAGTCTGGCGCACCATCCAGACCTACTCGCCAAAGATAACCAATGGGTATTTCCTGAACTCTGTCGACCTGCGCAAAGGTAACGATGGTGTCGAAACCCGCCCGGAAAACGAGCGCATCTATATCACACTGTTCATCCGTACCTTTATCATGTCGCTTGTGATTACCGGCGCTTGCATCGTTCTGGGTTACCCGGTGGCATGGATTCTGGCCAACCTTCCGACCCGGACAGCGAACATCCTGATGATACTCGTATTGTTGCCATTCTGGACGTCGCTATTGGTGCGTACCTCTGCCTGGAAAGTGATGTTGCAGCAACAGGGCGTCATCAACGAAACGTTGGTCTGGCTGGGACTGGTCGCTGATGACTCGCGATTGGTGATGATCAATAACCAGTTCGGCACCATCGTGGCGATGACCCACATCCTGCTGCCATTCATGATCCTGCCGATGTATTCAGTCATGCAGACAATCAACCCGTCATATCTGCGTGCGGCCAAGTCTTTGGGCGCTACCAACTGGACGGCATTCTGGAGGGTCTATTTCCCGCAATCGGTGCCAGGAATCGGCGCAGGTTCGATCCTCGTGTTCATCCTCGCCATCGGCTACTACATCACGCCCGAACTCGTTGGCGGCACCAAGGGTGTCTTCATCTCCAACCGGATCGCTTTCCACATCTCGTCCTCGCTCAACTGGGGTCTGGCCGCGGCGCTCGGAACAATCCTGCTGGCGGTGGTTCTGCTGCTCTACTGGACCTACGACAAGATCGTGGGCATCGACAACGTGAAGCTGGGGTAAGAAAACATGGCACTAACACCCGTCCAACCTCAAACCCCAGGATTCGTTGCCGCCGTTGCCGGCGCTGCCGGAGCCTTTTTTGGTCTCTTCGTCGGCACAGCGCAGGGATCAGGCCTGATCGGCATCGTTGTCGGCGCGGCGCTTCTTGCTGCCTTGGGATTTGTCCTTGCAGGTATGGCCGACAAGGAAAAAACGCTGCGCTGGATCATATTTGCAGGCTTTCTTCTCGCGGGCTTCGCGCTTGGTGGTCTATCAGCAGCCGTGGTCGGCGCCCTGTTCGGCTGGTTCGCCGGCTGGTTCATCTTTTGGCTGGCAACGTCGCGCTACCGGGCGCATCTGGCCCCCTATCTGACACCAGGACAGGTGCTTTGGCACTACACTTTCCGGGTGATCTGTGGCGCGATTTTCGTGTTCCTCATCACTCCGATCCTTGTGGTGATGCCTCTCAGCTTCAATGCCCAGGACTTTTTCACCTTTACTCCGGAGATGCTGCGCTTTGATCCTGCCGGCTATTCGCTGAAACACTATCAGGATTTCTTCACAAACGATGACTGGCAACAGGCGCTCTGGAATTCGCTGAAAATTGCTCCTATGGCGACACTGCTTTCGGTTGGCTTCGGCACACTGGCAGCCATTGGTCTCAGCCAACCCCACGTGCCGTTCCGGCGTGCGATCATGGCGGTCCTGATTTCCCCAATGATCGTGCCGTTGATCATCTCGGCTGCTGGCATGTACTTTTTCTACAGCCGGATCGGCCTGCAAGGTACGTATTTCGGCGTGGTTTTGGCCCATGCGGCCCTTGGCATTCCGTTTGTCATCATCACGGTGACGGCCACGCTGGTTGGTTTTGACCGATCGCTAACTCGGGCAGCCGCGAATATGGGTGCGGGGCCGGTGACGACCTTCTTCCGAATCCAGATGCCTCTGATCCTCCCCGGAGTTATTTCCGGCGGATTGTTCGCATTCATCACGTCGTTCGACGAAGTGGTCGTGGTTCTGTTCGTAGGCTCCGCCGGTCAAAAGACGCTGCCTTGGCAGATGTTCACCGGCTTGCGCGAACAAATCTCACCGACCATTCTGGCGGTCGCGACAATTCTTGTGGTGATCTCGATTGGTCTGTTGACCACGGTCGAGATGCTGCGGCGCCGCTCGGAACGGCTCAGAGGCATGTCACCGACCTAAGACAAAGGGGCCGAAAGGCCCCTTTTCATCTTAGCCGGTTCAATAGCTGCAGCGAAGGATAGCCATCCGGCAACAGGCCTTCTGCCAACTGATAGGATCGGACCGCGTTGATGGTCAGCGGCCCGATACGCCCATCAATCTTTTCCGTATCGAACCCGGCCCGCGTCAGTCGCCGTTGCAATTCTTTTCGCTCGGAGAAGGATAGGGCGCGATCTCCACGTGGCCAGTTGGCTTGAATCGCGGCACCGCCTCCGATCCGATCCGCCAGATGCCCTACGCCAATGACATAGGCATCGGCGGAATTATAGCGTTCGAGCACTTCGAAATTGTCGAAGATCATGAAAGCTGCGCCCTGACCGCCCGCTGGCAGCAGTATTGACGCAGGTCCGAAATCAGCGACAGACTTGCCATCGGTCCCGACGACCCCCAATGCAGCCCAATCCGACGGCGCCTGTGTGTAGTCGCGTTTGGCACTGGAATAGTCGAACCCTTCGGGAAGCACGACTTCGACACCCCAGGGTTGTCCCTTGGTCCAGCCAAACCCTGCCAGATATGACGCCGTCGACGCCAACGCGTCCGACGGGTCGTCCGACCAGATGTCTCGTTTTCCATCCCCGGTGAAATCGACGGCATGTTCCAGATAGGACGTTGGCATGAATTGTGTATGCCCCATCGCGCCAGCCCAACTGCCCGTCATATCCGAAGGCGCTACATCCCCTGCCTGAACAATCCTGAGCGCGGCGAGCAACTGCGCCTCAAAGAACTGCGCACGGCGCGCATCGAACGCCAGCGTCGCCAATGACCGGATCGTGCTGTTGTTTCCCTTGAAGGAACCATAGGCACTTTCCAGTCCCCAAATCGCCAATACGACTTCTTTTTCGACACCGTATTTAGCCTCGATCCGTTCCAGCGTTGCATTGTGTTTCGCAAGTGCTGCTCTACCATTCTGCACTCGCACATCCGAAACCGCGCTGTCCAGATAGTCCCAGATCGTCTTTGTGAACTCGGATTGGTTACGATCACGCTTCACTACATCCGCGTCATATGTCACGCTTTGAAAAGCCCGATCCAGAGTCGAATGATTGATGCCCTGATCCCGCGCACGCAACTTGAATGCCCCGATCCATGCCTGGAACCGTGCGTTCGACACACTTGCACTCACTTGCTCTACCTCTTCGACCGGGCGCAAAATCGGGCGCAGCGACGTCGTAAGGTCAGCCGATGCCAAGTGAATGACGGCCTGATCGGCCCGCACCTTTGGCCGGTTCGATTGTTGCGATGTGTCCGCTGACACGCCTGTTGCCCAAATTGCGGCTAGGGCAACGCCGTTGATGCACATTTTCATTCCGGATTTCCCGATTATCTGCTCGATAACAGGGTATCGCGAATCCGACTTTTCACAAAGCAGTCAATGTTCTGTTTCGCAAAACTCCGCCGCCCGCACGTCGTGCGCGCATCGACGCCTGAGAACAAAGGACAATTTCATCCGCCCTGCAACTTCTTGGCCGTTCTCCCGCTGCCAGTGACTTTTCTTTCAGCTACTTTTCATCTCTGGCGGCGCTTGCGTTCAATCTTTCGCTTGATCTTGTCTTTCTTGCGCTTGGTACTGGCGATTTTCCTTTTCACCCCACGGCGGGCCGGCCCACGTCCTCTTGGAACCACTTGATCGTCGATGGACAGCAATTCCAGCTCCAACCCGCCGGTCACCGGAATCGCCTCGGTCAGTCGTATCGTAACACGCTGGCCAATTGCGATCAGCAGTCCGGTGTCGGCGCCCATCAGGGTCCCGGCCTCACGGTCGAAATGGAAAAATTCACGCCCGAGCGAGCGCACAGGAATCAACCCGTCAGCACCGGTTTCATCAAGCTTAACAAACGCCCCAAAGCGCGCTATGCCGCTGATACGGCCTGTGAATTCGTTGCCGACCCGCTCACTCAGATAGGCTGCAAGATATCGGTCTGTCGTGTCACGTTCGGCCATCATAGACCGACGCTCGGTATCCGATATGTGGTTTGCGGTTTCCTCAAGGCGATCAATTTCATCCTCAGTCAAACCATCTTTGCCCCACCCATGCGCGGAAATCAGCGCCCGATGCACAATTAGATCCGAGTATCGTCGGATCGGGGAAGTGAAATGCGCGTAATTTCGCAGGGCCAACCCGAAATGGCCAAAATTCTCCGGGCTGTAGTAAGCCTGCGCCATCGAACGGAGGGTGCTGAGATTGATCAGCTCCGCCTCATCCGTTCCCGCCGCCGCATTCAGCAGCGCATTCAAGTGCCGGGTTTGCAGCACCTGTCCCTTGGCCAGGTTCAGCCCTGCAGCCTGAGCGGTTTCACGCAAGGATTCAAGCTTCTCTGGCGCCGGTTCCTCATGTACCCGGAACAGCAGCGGACGCCGCTTGGCGATCAGGGTTTCGGCGGCAGAGACATTCGCCAGAATCATGAACTCTTCGATCAGTCGGTGCGCATCCAGCCGTTCCCGGAAGGCAACGCTTTCGACATGGCCGTTGTCCCCCAACACGATCTTGCGCTCGGGCAGGTCCAGATCCAGCGGCTGCCGCGCCTCGCGAGCCGCTTTCAACGCATGATAAGCGGAATAGAGCGGCTTCAGAACGTCACTTAGCAATGGGTCTGTGCGATCATTCGGATTGCCGTCTATCGCGTCCTGCACCTCGGCATAGTTCAGCGCGGCCGCCGAGCGCATCAGACCTCGCACGAAACGATGGCCAAGCTTGTTGCCATCGGCGTCGATCTGCATCCGGACGGCAATACAGGCGCGCGGCACGCCTTCGTGCAGCGAACACAAATCGCCTGACAACCGATCCGGCAGCATGGGCACTACGCGATCCGGGAAATAACTCGAATTGCCGCGCTTTCGGGCTTCTCGGTCCAACGCCGTACCGGGTCGGACATAGGCGGCAACGTCCGCAATAGCGACCCAGATGACGTGTCCGCCGGGATTCTTCGGATCGTCATCTGCATGGGCATAGCAGGCGTCATCCCGATCCCTCGCATCCGATGGGTCGATCGTGACTAGCGGCATGTCGCGCAGATCTTCGCGCCCTTCCAGGCCCGCAGGTTTGCAGCTGTCTGCTTCTTCGATCACCGCATCCGGAAAATCGTCAGGAATGCCATGCTGGTGAATGGCGATCAACGACACCGCCTTGGGCGCAGACGGATCGCCCAATCGTTCAACAATGCGCGCACGCGGCAGTCCCATGCGGTTCTTGGGGCCTGCTTGTTCAGCCTCGACCAGTTCACCGTCCTTGGCCCCATGCACGGCCCCTTCCGGCACCAGCCACTCGGTCTGACCCGCCTTGTCGATAGGAACAATGCGGCCGCCTTCAGCGCCTTTCCGGAAGATGCCGACAATTCGGCGCGGATTGGCACCGATACGGCGGATGAGGCGCGCCTCATAGTTGTGATCTTCCTCGTGTACAAGAGTCAGGCGCGCCAGAATCCGGTCGCCTTCGCCCAACGCCGGGTCACTTGCACGTGGGATGACCACCACGATTGGTTCAACCCCTTCTCCATGCCATTCCAACGGCCGGGCGAACAGGTCGCCATCGGCGTTCGGCGCTTTGACTTGCAGAACGCTGACTGGCGGCAAACGATCCGGGTCGCGATAGCTGCGCCGGCGTTTTTCCAGATGTCCTTCGACCTCTAGTTCCTTGAGAACACGCTTGAGGTCAATACGATCCGAGCCCTTGATCCCAAAGGCCTTGGCGATATCGCGTTTCGAGGTCAGGGTTGGGTGCGCCGAGATCCATTCAAGAATCTCCTGCTTGGAAGGAATGCGAGTCATGTTTCCGCCGTAGCACGACCGCAAACCTTCGTCATCGCAAAAGCGACGAAGCCCGCCCGGTCACCATGGTCGCTTCCAGATCGGATGACGTGTCCACGTCCCTAAGCCGATCCACCAATGCGACCCGACAGCCGGAAACGGATGCCAGAGTATCCGCCAATGCGTGCTCGGTCGACCATCTCACATCCCGAAACAGGCTCCGCGGTAGAACACGTGCATGCCGTGCCCCGACCAGCCAGTACCCGCCATCAACTGACGGGCCAAAGACCATGTCGGCCCCGCCAAGGGCCGCGAATGCACGTCTCACATGATCACGCCCAACGCCTGGAATATCTGCCCCGATCAGGCAGACGGCGCCGTTTTGCACGGACCGCAATTGCCGGGTCATTCGGGCACCCAAATCCCCGCAGCCTTGCGGCGATCGCGGCAAATCAGCGGGCCAGACCCGGCTGGCCAGACCCTCCCGATCCGGCGCAACGGCCAATACGATCCGCCAGCGTGGATCGCGCAGCCGCCGGATCAGCGCGCGCGTTTGATGCCGAAACCACCATGCCGCCCTCACCATGCCCATGTCCTGCCCTAGCCGCGTTTTGACGCGACCGGGACGAGGCTCCTTGACCATGATGACCAGTGTTTTCTGCATCGGTCAGGAAAAATAGTCACGCAAGATACGGGCATAGATTGCCTTGAGTTGGTGAATCTGCGCAACCTCGACGCACTCATCCACCTGGTGCATGGTTTTTCCGACCAGACCGAACTCGACCACCGGGCAGTGGGTCATAACAAAACGGGCATCCGAGGTCCCGCCCGTAGTTGACAGAACGGGCGATATGCCGGTTTCGGCCTCTACGGCTTTTGCAACTAGATCGGACAGCTCACCGGGAGGTGTCAGGAAACTCTCGCCCGATATCTTGACCTTCACATCGATTTGAACACCGAATTCCCCGGCAACATGATCGGTCTCGCCTTGCAGCCATTCAGTCAGGCTCGCACCTGAGTGGAGGTCATTAAACCGGATATTGATCGCGGCTTTGCACTGTGCCGGAATGACATTTGTGGCCGAGTTTCCAGTGTCAATCGTGACAACCGCCAAAGTCGAGGGGTCGAAATGGTCGGTTCCGGAATCCAGCTTGTGACTCGCCAGACGATCCATAAGGCGCGCCATCGCCGGCAGGGGGTTCTTGGCCCGGTGCGGATAGGCCGAATGCCCCTGCACTCCGGTCACCGTGAACCATGCTGTCATCGACCCGCGCCGACCGATTTTGATCATCTCGCCCATGTGGTCCGGGCAGGTCGGTTCACCCACCAGACAAGCCGACATGCGCTCGCCTGCCTGATCCATGTAGTCCAGCAGTGCGGTTGTGCCGTCTATGGCGTCCCCTTCTTCATCTCCGGTGATGGTCAGGACAATGGCACCGTCCGGCGGCGTCTGCCGCACGAAATCCACTGCGGCAGCAACAAACGCTGCGACGCCCGACTTCATGTCTGTCGCACCTCGGCCATACAAGGTTCCCTCCCGTATCTCTGCCCCGAATGGAGAGACACTCCACGCTGCCTCGTCACCGACAGGAACCACGTCCGTGTGCCCGTTGAACCCAAAACTGCGGGCGTGCGCCTTGTCGCCCCAACGTGCAAACAGGTTGCTAACGCTGCCGCGGTCAACCCGAACGCAAACGAACCCGGCCTCGGCGAGCACGCGTTCCAACAGAATCAGAGCGCCACCTTCGTAGGGTGTCACCGAAGGGCAGCGGATCAGTTCGGCTGTCAGTTGTACTGCGTCTGTTGGCGTCATCGGGTCACTCTCGTTTCAGGGTTCGGGTTAAAAGCACACATTCTATGAATCGTCCAGATTGCCAACCCTTGGGCACGGAATTCCTAAAAGCGTGATGAAACGACAAATTCTACCACAAAAAACCGAAAACAACGCCGAGTGAACTGGCGTTAACCTTGCCCGACTGACCCAAATTGCGATAGAGGGCCGCAAACAGGTGATACACAGCGATGCGCACACTTCTTGCCATACTATGCCTGACTATCGTGGTTCTGTCCCAGCAAAGCCAGGCGCAAACACTGACGGTCACGACAGTGACCCGTCCGCCGTTTTCATTTATCGAGGATGGTGCGGATACAGGTTTTTCCATCGACCTGTTAAACGCGCTCGCACGCTCGCTTAATGCTGCCTACACCATCAAAAGGGTCGACGGATTCTCCGACATGCTGGAAACCGTCGAAAAGGGCGATGCGGAACTGGCCATCGCCAATATCTCGATTACCGCTTCGCGCGAAACGCGAATGGATTTCAGCCAGCCGATATTCGAGGCGGGCTTGCAGATAATGGTGCCGTCCGATGCCGCGCGCAGCCCTTCGCTGCTCAATGCATTGCTGGTCCGAGAACTGTTCATTGCCATTGGGTTGGCGTTCGGCGTTCTCTTGGGCGGTGGAATGGTAATGTGGTATTTTGAGCGACGCGCTCAACCCTATTTCGATCGCAAACTGCACGAGGCCTGGTTTCCCTCGTTCTGGTGGGCGTTGAACCTAGTGGTGAATGGCGGGTTCGAGGAACGTGTGCCGAGAACTGCATTCGGCCGGGTTTTTGGCGTGATACTGGTCGTCTCTTCCCTCTTTATTGTTTCGGTTTTCACCGCCAAGATCACTTCGGTCATGACCGTCGATGCCATCAGCGGCGCAGTAAATTCGATCAACGATCTGTATGGCAAACGGGTCGGAACGATCAGCAACTCCACCGCCGCGAGTTTTCTCGAACGACGCGAACTTGAGTATGCGGGTTACGACGGGTTGACGCCGTTGCTGGCTGATTTCGAGGAAGGGGAACTGGATGCGGTTGTGTTCGATGCGCCCATTCTGTCATATTATGCCACCCATGATGGACGCAAGAAGGCTACGATGGCCGGTAATGTGTTCCTGAGGGAGAATTACGGGATCGCTTTCCCGTCTGGCTCTCCGCTGGTCGAAGACGTCAATCAGGCACTTTTGGCGCTGCGCGAAGACGGCACCTATGACAAGATCTATCGCAAGTGGTTCGGTGTCAGGAACTGACCGTCAGATCTGTCCGACCTCGTCGTAAAACGGCGTCATCTGCGCCACGATCACTGCGTTTTCTTCCAGCGCCCTCTGCATCAAGGCACGCTCTTCAGCGTCGATCTCGTGACCTTCCGCCTCACGCTCTTCCAAGGTTCCGTAACCGGTAACGTCCAGCGGGGCAGTATCGGCTTGCTTGAGGATCGCGACCGTCTCGCGCACCGCCTCTGCCTCGTCCACGCCGCTGGCATAGCACATCAGAGCCGCTCCAGTTGCATCTTTGGGCAGCCCATCGCCTTCCTTGCGACCGATCTGGACCAGCAGCGTATAAACCTGCTGGCGCGATGCCTTCTTTTTCTTTTCCATGCAGCCGCCTTACCCTTGCGGCATTGACCGGTCAACCGAATCCGCTCAAGGCAGGCAAGTCGGCAGTCTGAAATCCTGTTGCGCACCTTTCTTGGTGGCCCATTAACTCCCTTGGTGACGGCCAGTTCAGTCGCGCAACAACTCATTTATACCGGTTTTCGAGCGGGTCTTTTCGTCCACCCGTTTCACGATCACGGCGCAATACAGGTTGATCCCATTCTTAGATGGCATCGAGCCTGCAACCACCACCGAATAAGGCGGCACTTCACCATACATCACTTCGCCGGAGTCGCGGTCGACGATCTTGGTCGACTTGCCGATGAACACCCCCATGCCCAGGACCGAGCCTTCGCGCACGATGCAGCCCTCGACCACTTCCGAACGTGCCCCGATAAAGCAGTTGTCCTCGATAATGGTCGGACCCGCCTGCATCGGTTCCAGCACGCCGCCGATGCCGACACCTCCCGACAGGTGCACGTTCTTGCCGATCTGGGCGCAAGACCCGACGGTGGCCCAAGTGTCCACCATGGTGCCGCTGTCGACATAAGCGCCGAGGTTTACAAACGACGGCATCAGCACCACACCCGGCGCGATATAGGCCGATTTACGCACGATGCAGTTTGGCACTGCCCGGAACCCGGCGGCGGTCCACTCATTGTCGCCCCAGCCCTTGAACTTACTGTCGACCTTGTCCCACCAATGGCCGCCCTGCGGGCCGCCATCCTGTTGCTCCATGTCTTTCAGCCGGAACCCCAGCAGCACGGCCTTCTTGGCCCACTGGTTCACGTGCCAGTCGCCGTTTTCCATCTTCTCGGCCACGCGCAGGTTGCCGCTGTCCAGCGCGTTCAGCGTGGCCTCAATGGCTTCACGGGTTTCGCCGCCGGTGGACGGCGTGACGGTGTCGCGCGCCTCCCAGGCGGCTTCGATGGCGGCTTCCAGCTGCGCGTTGGACATGGGTCTACTCCCTGCAGAATCTCGTCACGTTGGTGTGGCCTATAAGCAAGCAGGGGCCAAGACGCAATGCGACGCTCATTGGCCCCTTTGCGTCAGTCGTCGCCAAGGGCGCCCAACGCCGCAAACATTTCGCGGTCGTTGCCAGTTCCCGCGTTGGGGGCGGTCAGCAAAACATCCCCATAAAAGACCGAGTTCGCGCCAGCCAGGAAACACAGCGCTTGTTCGGCCGTTGAGAATTCAGACCGCCCTGCAGACAGGCGCACGCGCGCCTTGGGCATGATGACCCGGGCGGTTGCCACCATGCGCACCAGATCAAAGATTCCGACCTTTTTGCGATGCGCCAGCGGTGTGCCCTCGATCGGGATCAGCGCATTAATCGGAACGCTTTCCGGATGCGGGTTGAAGGTCGCCAGAACCTGCAGCATCGAGGCGCGATCACGCAGGCTTTCGCCCATTCCGATGATGCCACCGCAACACAGGTCGATGCCTGCGTCCCGGCAATAGGACAGAGTTTCCAGTCGGTCCTGATAGGTTCGCGTCCCGATGATCGCGCCATAGAACTCCGGCGATGTGTCAAGGTTGTGATTGTAGGCGGTCAATCCAGCGTTGGCGAGCCGATTGGCCTGATGCTGCTTCAGCATACCCAAGGTCACGCAGGCCTCCATACCCAGCGCACGCACACCCGAGACCATCTCCAGCACATTGTCGAACTCTTCTCCGTCGCGGACCTGTCTCCAGGCCGCACCCATGCAAAACCGTTCTGCCCCGGCCTCCTTGGCTCGTTTGGCAAGCGACAAAACCTGCTCCGGGTTCATCAGTCTTTCCTTGGTCAACTCTACCTCTCGGTGATGCGCCGATTGCGGGCAATAGGCACAATCCTCGGGACAGCCACCGGTCTTGATCGATAGCAGGCTGGCTTTTTGAATGTCTTCGGGGTCGTGATGAATACGGTGAACCGCATTCGCGCGCCCCACCAAGTCCAGCAAGGGAAGGCGCAACAGCGCCTCCACCTCGTCCACCGACCAATCGCTGCGGAGGGTTTGGCCCTGATCAAGCATCCGATTTGGTCCCGCGAATTTTGGCCATCAGGCCGCCGGGGAGCCCCAGAACAATGATAGCTGCCAGCGTGATTTTGACCAGATCGCCCGCGACAAAGGGAGTAAAGCCATAGGCCAGCACCTTATCCGACGGCACAAACTGCGCGAGCCAAGCCAACCCAAACCCATAAACCACGCCCAACCCCAACAGCATAGCGGGCCACAGAAATAACCTGCGCAGATTGCCGGCAGCCCAGCCGACCATCGCGGCCGCCACAACAAAGCCCAACAGGTATCCGCCGGTGCCACCGAACATGTAAGCCAGACCGATGCCCTTTTCCGGGGTTCCCGCGAATACGGGGAAGCCGGCGGCCCCCGCAACAAGATATCCAACCAGCGTGGCGGTTCCCAAACGAGCACCATAAGCGGCGGCTATTGCCATGACCGCGGCTACCTGGAGCGTCATCGGCACGGGCCAGAACGGAACCTGCACCTTGGCGCTGAGTGTCAACAGAAGAACGCCCACGGCTATGCGCAGAGCCTGACCGGACAGGCCCAACGCTCCAACAGAAGGAAGGGCGGCTTGGTGAGAGGGTTTCATGCATCGCTCCATTTTATAGATTTAATTTCTCGACTTTAAATAGGATTACATTTTTTATCTATAAATTATCAAGGCACAAAAAGTCACATCATAACGTGTTGTTATAAATGATTTTAATTAACTACCGGGCACGGCGAATGTGTTTGGTAAGAACCGAGATCGCCGAAGGAGCATCCCGACGCTTCAACGCCTGAATGATTGCCGCATGATCGGCGTCCGTTCTCTGCGCCCATTTCTGACGCCATTGCGCGAACATATGACGAGCATTGGCAATATGCAGGTCATCAATGGCATGCAGCAGCCTTGGCATGGCACAGGGTGTCAGAACCGAGCGGTGAAAGGCGCGATTTCGCGCTTCCCAAGTTGGCATATCCTTCGCCTCGTCGCACGCCGCCCGCGCCTCGTCTGCCGCCTTGATCGCGGTCGGCGTCATGTTTTGAACCGAATGCTGCAGCGCCAGCGATTCCAGCGCCACCCGCATCTCGATCACTTCGCGCACTTCAGCAGGGTTCAAGGCGGTCACACGCATACCGCGGCGCGGCTCGCTTTCTGCCAACCCGTGCGCCTCAAGCCTCAGCAATGCCTCGCGCACCGGAACGTGGCTGGTCTCATAGGCGCGCGCGATATGATCCTGCCGCAACTTTTCACCCGCAGGCAACGTGCCGGTGATGATTTGCCGGCTGAGGCGGTCATAAATCTTGTCGGCAATCGTTGCGGTCATGAATTATAGATAAAACCCGCAAAGCTCATGCTCAAGGCGATAATTCAGGATAAAAACGGGTCAGGCGCGATATTTCCACCGCAGATCAGAACCGCCATTCTTTCACCAGGCTCAGGTCGATAAACACCCGACATCAACGCCGCCAGCGCCGTCGCTCCCGCTGGTTCGACCAGTATTCGCCGCTCTTGCCACAGCGCCCCTTGCGCCCGCTCAATGGCCGCATCCGAAACCAGTACGGTTTCGATTCCCCGCGCCAAACCAAAACAGATATCGCCAATCCGGCGCGCGCCCAGCGCATTGGCAGCAATCCCCGAAACCTCGACATCCACCGGTTCACCCGCCGTCTGCGCGGCATGCAGGGCGCAAGACGTCTCGGGCTCAACCGCCACGACCCTGCGCGCGCCCCGAAACCAGCCCAAGGCACCGGAAATCAGCCCGCCGCCGCCGACCGCAATCAGAACCGTATCCGCCTGCAATCCCTGCGCGTCCCATTCGGCAAAACAGGTGCCCTGCCCTGCAACGGTCATCTGTGCGTCATAGGCGTGGATCTGCATCGCACCGCTTGCCCTTTCATGCTCGCGGGCCAATTCCAATGCATTGGCGTATTCGCCGGGCACCACAGTCAGGTCCGCACCAATCCCTTCGATCAAGGCAATTTTCGATGGTCCTGCCATCTCTGGCACAAAGATTTTCGCCGGATAACCTAGCGTCCGCGCGGCATATGCAGCGGCAGCACCGTGATTGCCGCCCGATGCCGCAACAACTCCGGCCGCCGGCACACTGCAACTCAAAAGCGTGTTGAATGCCCCCCGCGCTTTGAAACTTCCTGTGTGCTGCATGTGCTCCAACTTCAACTCGACAGGATAGCCCAATCCGAACCCGTCAACCCGCATCACCGGTGTTTCCTGAACGTGGCCGGCAACCCGTTGGGTTGCCGTTGAAATCTCTGTCTTCCAATCCATTTTCACATCCTTGTCACGGGGCGGTACTGGCGCTCTGTCCGGGAAACCTATAGCTGTTTCACAAACACGCAAGCAGGGATACCCCAGCAATGAGAGAAGACCACCGTCTGAGCCCGTTCCGCGACGCCCATACTGACCGTTCGACCGCGAGCGAGGTTCCGGATACGCCGCAAACCCGTTCACCTGCCTACAAGCTGGCCTTTGCGGATGACGACTTTCTCTGCCGTGACGAACTGCGCCCGGTGCGTCTGCAGCTTGAGTTGCTGAAACCCGAAATGTTGATGGCAGAGCGCCAGATCAGCTCGACCATTGTCATGTTTGGCGGCGCGCGCATTCCTGAACCATCAAAAAAGCACACAGCACGCACGCAAACCTTGGCAAACCTGTCTCAATACTACGACGAGGCCCGGGAGTTTGCCAGGTTGATGACCGAGAAATCCAAGGAAAGCGGCGGCCGCGAAAACGTGATTGTCACTGGTGGCGGACCAGGCGTGATGGAAGCCGGCAATCGTGGCGCGCATGAGGCAGGCGGCTGTTCTATTGGGTTGAACATCGTACTTCCCCACGAACAGGCGCCGAACCTGTTCGTGACTCCGGAACTCAGCTTCAACTTCCATTACTTTGCCATCCGCAAGATGCATTTCCTGATGCGCGCCCGTGCGATCACAATCTTCCCCGGTGGCTTCGGCACGATGGACGAACTGTTTGAGTCGCTGACGCTGATCCAGACCGGGCGCATGGAACGGGTACCCTTCCTGCTGTTTGGCCGGGCGTTCTGGGAAAAAGTCATCAACTGGGAGGCGCTCGCGGATGCGGGCACGATATCGGACGAGGATCTGGACCTGTTCCGTTTTGTCGACACCGCTCAAGAGGCGGTGCACATCATCGAAAACTGGGAACCGGCGCCAGCGCGCGATTCAATTCCCGGGAGATAGCGGGAATCGTGGTAAACTGTGCTTCGACCGCATCCAAGGGAGGAGCTCATGTCTTATGTAACGGTTTCCAACTGGAGTTACGACGACACCCTCGATGAAAGCGCGTTGCTTGCGACGGCCAAAGAAAAGCTCAGCCAACTCAAGGCGATGGGCGCCAGCAGTGGCCACCTTGTCAGGATCAGCCCCACCGAAGGACTGATCGTAATGGTTTATCCGGACGAAGGCACATGGAACCGCGTGCGCGAGTCAGTCGAACACATGCGCAAGGATACCATTGCGACCGAAGGCGGCGTGATGACGCGCGCATTCAATGGCCCAGCTGTGGTTTCGGTCTGAAACCGCTTAGTGCAGTTCCGACGGAAGAACCCCAAGTTCATCGCCACCAGGCAGCCTTGTCACAACCTGTTTGCCTTTCACATCCTTGATCGCATAGCCGAAACCTGCCAGCCGGAATTTCCATTCCCGCGCGCTCAGCGACTTCGCCCGCTCACGCTGAAGCAGGTCCAGAACGCCCGCCTCGATCCCCGTTCTTTCAATATTAGCCTGCGCCATTTCTTCCCCTCCATGGCATTGACCCCTGAATGGAAACTAATTGTTCAACAGGGCGGAAATTCACCGGATTTTAGGTGAGTCTTAGGCATTTCTTGTGCTTCCACGGCCACAATTTGAATGCTATGGCGGTTCGAACGTGATCGTCGAAGGGGTAAAAGCCATGTACAAATCAGTGTCGGATGGCCTGAAATTGGGCGAAATGCTCCACCTTCGCGGCAACACGCTAGGCAAGGGCGACCCTGTTGCCCTGCCGCTGGTACAAAGCAGCATGTACCATTTGCCTGGAACACCTGACGGGTTTCCAGGATACGGCCGCGTCAACAATGCGACATGGGAACATCTGGAACATGTGCTGGCGCATCTCGAAGGCGCACCATGTGTGTGCTTTCCTTCAGGCATGGGCGCGATTTCAGCAGCCCTGTTTGCCGTGGTCAAGGCCGGGCACCGGGTGCTGATTCCTTCGGATGGCTACTATGTGACCCGGCTTTTGGCCGACCGTTTCCTGGCCAAACTGGGCGTCACAGTGATCGAGCGTCCAACCATGAGCTTTGCCGATGGCGGATTTGAAGGGTTTGATGTTGTGTTTGTAGAAAGCCCGTCCAACCCCGGTCTGGATATGGTCGATCTGGCGGCTATCGCCCGGGATGTTCGCGCTTTGGGAGGCATTACCATTGCCGACAATACGACTTTGACACCGCTTGGACAGCGTCCGCTGGATCTGGGGATCGACGTAGTGGTGTCCTCGGACACCAAGGCGATGGGGGGGCATTCGGACGTACTGATGGGGCATGTCGCCAGTCGAAATGCAGATTTCATGGAATCCGTCGAAGAATGGCGGAGAGTGTCCGGCGCGATCCCCGGCCCGCAGGAATCCTGGCTGCTGCACCGGGGGCTGGAAACGCTGGATGTTCGGTTTGAACGGATGTGCGAAACGGCAGGGCTGCTGGCCGGAAAACTTGCCGAACACCCGGCTATCCGACGGATCCGCTATCCGGGCCTGCCACAGGACCCGTCGCACAATCTGGCCAGCACTCAGACCAGACGGTTCGGGTTCCTGTTGTCGGTCACTCTGGAAAGCGAGGCCAAGGCCGAACAGTTCATCAATGACTGCGCTCTGATCCGGCCAGCCACGTCATTCGGCGGAGTGCACACATCCGCAGAGAGGCGCGCGCGCTGGGGTGATGCAGTTGACCCGGGCTTTGTTCGGCTTTCGGTCGGTTGCGAACCGGCAGAGGAATTGTGGCAGGCGGTCAGGGTATCCCTCGACGGGTTGCATTGAGACCTCCTATTTTTTCTGTTCACGCAGTTCCTTAAACACGAAGATCGGTAGCAGAATCCCCGCGATCAGTGCTCCAAGCCAGACAAGCAAAGTGGCGGCCAGCAGGTTCGATACTCCGCCAATCGTCAACCCGGCGGCAATGAAATCGGTGATCAGCAGCCCGACGAAGATCACGACCAGCGCGATACCGCCCTTGAGAGCTGGCACGTTTTTTTCGCTGACCTTTGCGATCAGGGGTTCGGCGATCACTTGTACAAGCGTAAATATGACCACCACGACGATGAAGGACAGCGGCGCGATGGAAAAGCCCGCAAGAATGGCTGCGGCCAGCAAAAGACCAACGGCGTTGCCGACAAGCAAGGCAACGGCCGACATGAGACGTCGTGACATGAGTAAATCCCTCGCAATCAATCCTTGTTGATATTGAATACGAGCCTAGACCGGGATCAGATCAATTTCATCTTGTTTTTCAAAGGCCCGCTTCGGACTCGATCTGTTTGCGCGACTTGCGCTCGCGTTCGGTTGCGGATTTCAGCTGACCGCAGGCGGCCATGATATCCTCGCCACGGGGCGTACGGATGGGTGAGGCATATCCGGCCTGGTAGATGATGTTTGCAAACGCCCGGATGCGGTTGTTCGAGCTTCGCTTGTAGGGGGCACCGGGCCATTCGTTGAACGGGATCAGGTTGATTTTGGCCGGAATGTTGTGGCGTTTGATGTGCGCGATCAGGCGGCGGGCGTCTTCGTCCGTGTCATTCACTCCGTCCAGCATCACGTATTCAAAGGTAATACGCTCCGAGTTGGATGCCTTGGGATAGCAGGCCAGTGCGCCCAGCAATTCTTCTATATTCCAACGCTTGTTGATCGGCACCAGCATGTCGCGGGTATCGTCTGTTGTGGCGTGAAACGAGATCGCCAGCAGACAGCCGATTTCAACCGCGGTGCGCGCGATTTCCGGCACCACGCCGGAGGTCGACAGGGTAATGCGGCGACGGGACAAAGAGATGCCTTCGGGGTCCATCGCGATCTTCATCGCGTCGCGGACGTTGTCGAAATTGTAAAGCGGCTCGCCCATTCCCATTAGTACAATATTGGACAAAAGGCGGGTTTCGTTCTTGGGTTCACCCGGTGTCGGCCACTCCTCAAGATCGTCGCGCGCCATCATGATCTGACCCACAATTTCCGCGGATGTGAGATTTCGTACCAGTTTCTGAGTGCCTGTGTGGCAAAATGTACAAGTCAACGTACACCCGACCTGCGAGGAAATGCACAGCGTGCCGCGATCTTCTTCGGGGATATAGACCACCTCGACCTCGTGCCCGCCAGCGATGCGGACGAGATATTTGCGGGTGCCGTCCTCGGACACCTTGCGGGTCACCACCTCGGGGATTTCGATCACGAACGCCTCGGCCAGTTGCGCGCGATAGGCCTTGGCGAGGTTCGTCATCTCGGCAAAGTCGCGCACGCCCCATTGATAAATCCATTGCCAGATCTGGTTGACCCGCATCTTGGCCTGTTTCTCGGGCGTGCCATGTTCGATCAGAACCTCGCGCAGCCGGTCGCGGGTGAGGCCCACAATATTGACCTTCCCCTCGGCAGGCAGCTTGCGGGGGATGGTCAGGACGTCATGAGTGATCGGCGCTTTGGCGGACATGGGCAGGGACTCGGCGGATTCTGGAACGGAATGCGCCTCTATATAGGAAAGTCGGCAAAGATCAAAAGGTTTCGCGCAGCGCGACAAGGGGCGTGTTTTCACGAATCTCTTTTTTGAGCTATTCTGAACATAATACTTATGGCGGAGGGGGACATGGCCAAAGGTATTTCGGCGCCTGTGGGTAAGAACAAGGCGAACGATTCCGAGGATGTCAAACAGGTTCAGACCCTGTTGAATCCGTTTGCTCAGGCCGCCGGGTTTCCAAAACTGAAAGTTGACGGAAAATACGGCAAGAAGACTGCGGCCGCGATCGGGGCATTTCAACTCAGGGTGTGCAAGTTCAAACCCGACTATGTCATTTCGCCGGGCAAGACGACGATCAAGACGCTTGTTGCGGGTCCGGCCAAAGCCAAGGCCAATGCCAAAAAGGTGGAACAGGCCAAGGTCGAAGCCAAGAAAAGCGCGCTGAAACAGGCGGTCAAGAACGCCGAAAAGGCGGCAAAGTCCGAAAAGCTGGAAAAGAGCATTTGGGGCGACATCTTTGACAAGGTCGAATCCTATGCCGATGAGCTGTATGACGACTTTCTGAACCTGTTCGAAAAAAAGGCCGAAGCCACACCCGAAGACGCCAAAAAGATCGCGGACAAGGTGATCAAGGAGGCGCAGAAAAAGGCGGCGGACGAGGCCAAGGTTGCCGCCAAGGAAGCGGAAAAGAAACCGGAACCCAAGGCCAAGGGCAAGGTGACCGGCAAGACCAAGGGCGTGAAGAAACGGCTTTTGGATGTTCTCAACGAGGTTTCCGCCTTTTACGACAAGCCCATCCTTGTTGTGTCCGGCCTGCGGTCAAAGAAATATCAGGCCGAGTGCATGTACAAAGGTTGGAACGGGCATCTGAAGCGCGGCAATTACTACTACTATCTGGCCAGAAACCAGAAGCTAAGGGAAGAGTTGGACGGCATCCGGCAGCGCGGTGACGAGAAGGCCTTTATTGAAACGATGATGAAGAAGGCCGACTGGAAACAGGTCTCGTACCACCTGACCGGCAGCGCCGTTGATGTGGCTTTGACAACCGACAAACGGATGATTGCGGCCCTGGCCACCTGTCTGAATCACCTGCGCGAAACCAACAGCGGCAAGGTCGCCTGTCATCACTTTGATCTGAAGAAATGCGAGTGGCCGATCAAGGAAACAACCAGAGCCAAGTGGAAGAAGGCCTGAGAGGGTGGCGACACATTGATGCTTGCGAATCACGGCAATGATTGAGGCCAACCTCGCCGTTTTTCAAAGTCGGTGCTGCTCTGGCAACTGACCGCACCATTCAAAAAAGAGGTCCATGGCCTGCTCAGCCAGAGAGACGGCCTAAGCAATGGTCACAGCCGCTGTCTGTCAGGTCCAGTCCAGCACGACCTTGCCGGACAGTCCGGATTTCATGGCGGCAAAGCCCTGACGGAATTCGTCGACCTTGAACCGGTGGGTTATGACGCGGCTGACGTCGAGGCCGTTTTGCAGCATGGCAATCATCTTGTACCAGGTCTCGAACATTTCGCGGCCATAGACGCCCTTGATGGTGATCGCCTTGAACACGATGCGGCTCCAGTCCACCGGGGATTTGCCCGGCGGGATGCCCAGCAAAGCGATCTTGCCGCCCATCACCAGCGACTCGACCATCTGATCCAGCGCCGCCTGCGAGCCTGACATTTCCAACCCCACGTCGAAACCCTGGCTCATGCCAAGCTGGTGGATCACGTCGCGCAGGTCTTCGTTGGTCACATCGACCGTTCTGACGGACGGAACCACGTGTTTCGCCAGATTCAGACGGTCGGGGTTGATGTCGGTGATCACCACGTGACGGGCGCCCGCGTGGCGTGCGACGGCGGCGGCCATGATGCCGATGGGGCCCGCGCCGGTGATCAGCACATCCTCTCCCAACAAATCAAAACTCAGCGCGGTGTGGACGGCGTTGCCAAGGGGATCGAGGATCGCGCCGATCTCGTCCGGGATGTCATCGGGGAGCGGTACCACGTTGAAGGCGGGAAGTTTGAGGTATTCGGCAAAGGCGCCCTGTTCGTTCACCCCGATCCCGCGCGTGCCGGGGTCGAGGTGGAATTTGCCGGCCCGGCTTTGACGGCTGTCGGTCTTGATCAGGTGCCCCTCGCCCGAGCAGCGCTGGCCGATTTTCAGATCGGTGACATTGCGGCCAAGCTCGACGATCTCGCCCGCGAATTCATGGCCGGTGATCATCGGTACCGGAACCGTGTGCGCGGCCCACTCATCCCAGTTCCAGATATGGATGTCGGTGCCGCAGATGCCGGTCTTGTTTATTCTGATCAGCACCTCATCCGGGCCGATCTCGGGCACCGGGGCCTGCACCATCCACAGCCCTTCCTCGGGCTTGGATTTTTCCAGGGCTTTCATTGTATTGGGTCGCATCAGATTACCCCCAGTTCTTTGCCCACCTTGCCAAAGGCCGCCAGTGCCCGGTCAAGTTCGTCCCTGGTCAGCGCCGCATTCATCTGGGTCCTGATCCGCGCCTGACCCCGCGGCACGACGGGAAAGAAGAAGCCCGAGACATAAACGCCCTCGTCAAACAGCCGCGCGGCCATGTCCTGTGCCAGCGTGGCCTCGCCCAGCATGACCGGAATGATCGGGTGCTCGCCCGGCAGCAGGTCGAAACCCAGCTTTTCCAAACCTGTGCGCCAGTACTTGGCATTGCCGAAAAGTTTTGAGCGCAGCATGTCGCCCTCTTCGACCAGACGGATCGCTTCCAATCCGGCGGCGACGATGGCAGGCGGCAGCGAGTTTGAGAACAGATAGGGCCGCGCCCGCTGCCGCAGCAGGTCAATCACTGGCTGCGGCCCGGCGATGTAGCCGCCGATTGCCCCCCCAAGTGCCTTGCCCAAGGTTCCCGTCAGAATGTCCACATCAACGCCGAAATGGTCCGGTGTGCCCGCACCGTTCGGCCCCATGAAGCCGGTGGCGTGGCAGTCATCGACCATCACCACCGCATCGTATTTGTCGGCCAGCGCCCGGATTGCGGGCAGGTTGGCGAGGTAGCCGTCCATCGAGAACACGCCGTCGGTGGCAATCATGATATGCCGCACACCATCCGCCCGCGCCTGTTTCAGCCAGGCTTCGAGGTCGTTCATGTCATTGTTCAGGTAGCGATAGCGCCTGGCCTTGCACAGCCGCACGCCATCAATGATCGAGGCGTGGTTGAGACTGTCCGAGATGATGGCATCCTCGGGACCCAGGAGGGGTTCGAACAAGCCGCCATTTGCGTCGAAACAGGCGGCGAACAGGATCGCGTCGTCCTTGTTCAGGAATTTTGCCAGGCGCTGCTCCAACTCACGGTGAATATCCTGCGTGCCGCAAATGAACCGGACCGAGGCCATGCCGAACCCGCGCGGTTCCATCGCGCCTTTGGCGGCGGCAATCAGATCCGGATGATCGGCAAGCCCCAGATAGTTGTTGGCGCACAGGTTGATGACCTGACGCCCGCCAACCGTGATCTCGCCGCCCTGGGGCGAGGTGATCATTCGCTCGCGCTTGTAAAGCCCTTCGGCCTCGATCTGGGCGAGCGTGTCGGTGACATGGGTCAGGAAATCTTGAGACATCGAATCCTCCTTCGCTTTCGTGCTGTCTATCATAACGGATTTGATTCCGAAATAAGAGAATTCGATATCACGGAAAATTTTCCCGGATAACGGAATATGCTTTGGTGCTTGTCATCAACACGGAACGCTATTGCCTTGATACCGCGCCGTCTTCCTGAAACTGTTTGGTGCTGTTCTTGCGGGGAGAGAGGTCGCCACGATTTCCAACATCCAGGAAATTGCCCACCAGCTCGCAACCGCCGCAGGTTTCATAGACCAACAGCCGATCCGCAGGGATGGTATCGCGCACTTCCTCGGCATGCGCTTTGAGCACATTGGTGGCATGCAAGGCCTTAATATCGCGCGATTTTTGGCGAATTTCCATTTGAAGGCATTCAGGCTCACTCAGGAGCATTCCCAAAAAATATTGATCCGGCAAGCATACAACTGCGTAGAAACTGCATTGTTAGTCAGGGAGACAATGAAATGTTGAAAGTCGTACTATCTGCCGCAGCGGTTACCATGATGATCGTCCCGATCGCCTTTGCAGGTCCCGGTCAGGGCAACACCGGCAACGGCAACAGCGGGTTGGCACAGGGAATGGCGGCGTCGGTATCCGGCGGCAACGCCACGCTTGGCGATGCGCTGGGCGGGCCGGGCAAGGGAACTGCCTCGGCCGTCAGTGGCGGCGGCAATGGTGGTTGGGGAAATGTCGGCAGCCAAAGCGGCGTCGCAGGTGCTGGTCAGGTTTCCAACCGCGATGGTGACCGCGGCAAGTAACCTTTTGCCGGTCGCTTCCCGACACGGAGCGACCGGACAACCTCTAGCCGGTTTTCACGATCAGAAAGACGCGTGCAGGCCCATCGACCGACGTTATCGAATGGGGAACATCCGCCGCGTATCTCGCCGTGTCTCCGGCGGCCAGCTTTTGATCTGCAGTACCGGACTTGACGGTCACGATCCCATCAAGAACCGTAAGCTGCTCGCGGCACCCGCGTGAATGCGGTTGGCTGCGCAAACTGCCCCCCGCTTCAAAGAAAATGTCATAAACTTCGTGCCCGCCGGCCTCTTCGGGTGGGGACAGGATCTTGATGCGGCACCCCTGCCCCATGTTGTCGATGCTGGGAACGTCAGTGTGGCGCAGCACTTCGATCTGATCGCTTGCATCGGTCTCTTCCAGCAATCCCGCGAAATCGACCTGTAGGGCACGCGTCAGGTTCCACAGCGTCGCGATGGTCGGGCTGCTTTCGCCCCGCTCGATCTGGCTGACCATCGACCGGGACACACCGCTGAGATTGGCCACGGCCTCCAGCGACAGGCCTTGGGCGCGCCGGGCCTCTTTCAGGCGGGCAGGAAGGCGCGTCAGTATATCGTCAGTATTTTCCGTCATGACGGATTCTGTGCGCCCTTGAGCGTCATTTGTCAATTCAGGCTGTGACGGTACGTCCCATGAGACAGGGCAATGCTGCAGGTGCATAATGGCGCGGAATCGAGAGGAGTGAGACATGACCGACATCGTAATCCTGGATGGCGCACGCACCGCCATCGGCACATTTGGCGGGGCGCTGGCCTCGACCGCCCCAATTGACCTCGCCACCGTCGCGACCGAGGCGGCGCTGGAACGCGCGGGCGTCGAGGGGGCGCAGATTGGCCATGTCGTGTTCGGCCATGTGATCAATACCGAGCCGCGCGACATGTATTTATCCCGCGTCGCTGCAATGCAGGCGGGCATTCCGAACGGCACACCGGCGATGAACGTGAACCGGTTGTGCGGGTCGGGTGCTCAGGCCATTGTGTCGTCGGTGCAGGCCCTGATGGTGGGCGACGCCGATTTCGCGCTTGCCGGCGGAGCGGAAAGCATGTCGCGCAGCCCGTTCCTCATGACACAGGCCCGCTGGGGCGCGAAAATGGGTGACGTGAAATCGCTGGACATGATGCTGGGGGCGCTGAACTGCCCGTTCGGGACAGGGCATATGGGTGTCACCGCCGAGAATGTCGCCGATGAACATCAGGTCAGCCGCGAACAGATGGATGCATTTGCGCTGACCAGCCAGACCCGCGCCGCTGCCGCAATCGAAGCCGGTTATTTCGACAGCCAGATCGCGCCGGTGCAGGTCAAGGTCAAACGCGACATGGTCGATTTCAAGGTCGACGAACATCCCAAGGCAACCACTGCCGAGGCTCTGGCCGGTCTGAAAGCCGTGTTCAAGAAGGATGGCAGGGTGACGGCGGGGAATGCTTCGGGCATCAATGACGGCGCGGCGGCACTGGTGCTGGCGACGGCGGGTGCTGCCGAAAAGGCGGGATTGAAACCCAGGGCGCGCATTCTGGGCTATGCACTTGCGGGCGTACGTCCCGAAGTGATGGGCATCGGACCGGTGCCTGCGGTTCAGAACCTTTTGGCCAAAACCGGATTGTCAGTCAGCGATTTCGACGTGATCGAAAGCAACGAGGCATTCGCAGCGCAGGCCGTGGCCGTGAACAAGGAGCTTGGCCTGGACCCGGCCATAGTGAACCCCAACGGTGGCGCGATCGCGCTGGGCCATCCGGTCGGGGCGACCGGGGCGATCATCACCGTCAAGGCGCTTTATGAGCTGGAACGCACCGGCGGTTCCAAGGCGCTGATCACCATGTGCATCGGCGGCGGTCAGGGCATTGCCCTCGCCATCGAGCGGCTTTGATGCAAGAAACGCCGGGGGCGCCAAGCCCCCGCGCGGCGGTCAGATCAACGCGCTGATCGCCAGCACCAGACCTCCACCGACGACGGCACCGATCAGCGCGGGCCAAAGTATCGCGCCGATGCCGGGCTTGTTGTTTTCTTCCGATTGGGTTTGCGCCATGAGCGCGTTTTCTACCAGACCGGGCAGGCGCGGGCCAAAACGGGCCAGCACCAGCGCTGTTTTCCCCAGGTCGCGGACCATGGCACGGGGGCCAATGGACTGTTTGATATAGTCCTCGACCACGGGCCGGGCCACTTCCCAGATGTTGATGTGCGAATCGAGCGAGCGCGCCACACCTTCGACCACCACCATTGTGCGCTGCAGCAGGATCAGCTCGGTCCGGGTTTCCATTCCGAACCGTTCGGTGACTTCGAACAGATAACTCAGCAACCGGCCCATGGAGATATGGGTGGCGTCCATGCCGAAGATCGGCTCGCCCACAGCGCGCAGGGCGCGGGCAAACTCGTCGACATCCTGATTGGCAGGGACGTAGCCGGCTTCGAAATGCACCTCGGCCACACGTTTGTAATCGCGGCGGATAAACCCGAACAGGATCTCGGCATAGACCCGGCGGGTATATTCGTCGATATGGCCCATGATGCCGTAGTCATAGGCAATGATGTCACCATTTGCGGCGACCTTGAGGTTGCCCTGATGCATGTCGGCGTGAAAAAAGCCGTCGCGCAGCGCGTGCGACAGAAACATGCGCAGCACCCTGCGGGCCAGGTCCGCACGGTCGTGATTGGCGGCATCCAGCGCGTCATTGTCGCCCAGCGCGATGCCGTCGGCCCAGCTGAGCGTCATCACCCGTCGTGCCGATAGCGACCACAGCACCGGCGGTAGCCAGAAACCTTTGTCATCCTTGGTGTTGGCCGCGTATTCCGAAGCCGCGGCGCTTTCCAGGCGTAAATCCAACTCGCCACGAACGACACCGTCAAAATGTTCGATCACGTCCAGCGGGCGCAGACGGCGGGCACCGGGCGCGAACAGGTCGACAATCCGCGCGGCGAAATAGAAGGCGTCGACATCCTTGCGAAACGCGCGCTCGATACCGGGGCGCAGGACCTTGACGGCAACCTCTTCTCCGGTATCGGCCAGTTTCGCCTTGTGGACCTGCGCGATCGAGGCGGCGGCGATCGGTTCGCTGAATTCCGAGAACAGTTCATCCGTGGAACGGCCGAGTTCCTTGGTGACCTCTTTCATTGCCTCGGCGCGCGAAAATGGTGGCAGCTTGTCCTGCAGAACGCGCAGCTGATCGGCCAGTTCGACGCCAACCACGTCGGGCCGGGTCGAAAGCACCTGACCGAACTTGATATAGGCCGGGCCCAGCGCGGTTAGCGCGCGGGTTGCGGGCGGCATCGACGGGTCGCCCTTGTAGCCCAGCCACTGGAACGGCTTGCCAAGCGTATGGGCCAGAATGCGAATGGCGCGTGGGGCCTCGAACGCGTCGAGCACGACGTTCATGGCGCCGGTGCGCTCCAGCGTGGCGCCTGTCCGGATCAGGCGGATGATGTTGTGAGGGCCGCGCATCCGTCAGATCTTCCAGCCCGAATGCAGCGCGGCGATACCCATGCTGAGGTTGCGGTACTTGGCGTTTTCGAAACCGGCTGCGCGGACCATGTTCAAAAAGGTCTCTTGATCCGGGAATTTGCGGATCGATTCCACCAGATACTGATAGCTGTCATAGTCATTGGCGATCAGCTTGCCCATGCGCGGGATGACGTTGAAACTGTATAGGTCGTAGAGCTTTTGCAGCACATCATTGGGCAATTGGCTGAATTCCAGCACCATCAGGCGGCCACCGGGCTTTAACACGCGATAGGCCTCATTCAGAGCGTCTTGCGGGCGGGTCACGTTCCGGATGCCAAACGAGATCGTGTAGACATCGAATGTGTTGTTGTCGAAGGGCAACGCCATCGCGTCACCCACCACCCAGTCAAGGCTTGCCACCATCTGCTCGGCCTCGGCGCGCTTGCGACCCTCGACCAGCATCGGTTCGGTCAGGTCCAGAACGGTGGCATGTCCGTGGCCCGCACGCTTCAGAAACCGGAAGGAGATGTCGCCGGTACCCCCCGCCACATCCAGCAGGCGCTGTCCGGGGCGTGGGGCCAGCCAATCCATCATCGCGTCCTTCCAGACCCGGTGGATGCCCATCGACATGACGTCGTTCATCACGTCGTATTTCGAGGCGACCGAGTTGAACACGCCCCGCACGCGCCCGGCCTTGTCGGCCTCGCGGACGGTTTCGAAGCCGAAATGGGTGGTCTTGTCTTCTGACATGTCGGGCACCTTGATTCACTTGTGCCCCAGATATAGCGTCCGCCTCAGATTCACAAACGCACAAAACATCGCGGTCATATGTTTGAAAACTTTGGGCAGAGCCTTCTTTCCATTCAGCAGGCTTTTCAGTCGAATCCGAAGCTGTTCACAGGGATATTTCTTGTTGGGCTTTTAATAACCTGGATGAAGTACCGGTTGATCCGACATGGGCTGAATCGATCTCAGAAACAGAACTATGCTGGATGGGAAATTGCGGCCAAGCGGGGAAAACGCTCGCATCCTACGGGAATCGGCCATACAGAAATTCTGATCATGCGGCCGATAAAGGTCATTCCCATAGCATTGTTCTGTTTGGTGTTCTTTGGTGGCGGGGCCATATTCGTTGCATCCAAAGGACTGCAGGACGCCCGAGCATGGGTTTCAGTAATCGCGGGTGTGATGTTCAGCCTGATGAGCATGTGGCTCATCATGTTTTCCTTTACGCGCATTAAGTATGACGGCGAAACCATCGAAAAGCGTGCGCTGTTTCGCCCCGTTGTGTCTGCTTCATTGTCAAAGCTGAGCAAGGTTCGACCGATCAGCAAGACCATTGCAGGGGGCGTGTATCTTGAATTTCGGGATGGCCAGAAAATCCGCGTAGTTTCTCGGATGTCAGGCTATGGGCAGCTTTTGGAGAAGTTGGCGCAGAAAGATCCTAAATTGGCTATGATGTTGCGAATGATCAACAAGCCGAAAAGGGCGATCCAAGATGCCTGAACTGCCCGAGGTCGAGACAGTAAGACGCGGCCTGAGCCCTGCGATGGAGGGCGTGGTGATCGAAAAGGCGGATGTGAACCGGCCGGATCTGCGCTGGCCTTTCCCCGAACGGATGGCCGAACGGCTGAGCGGGCAGCGGGTAGAACGACTGCGGCGGCGGTCGAAATACATCCTGGCCGATCTGGCAAGCGGCGAGACGCTGCTGATCCATCTGGGCATGTCGGGCCGGATGACGGTCTCGGGCGATCCGCTGGGGCAATTCGCGCATGATCATCCCGCACTGCAAAAACATGACCACGTGGTGTTCCACATGGCCAACGGCGCGCGGATCACCTTTAACGACCCACGCCGCTTTGGGGCGATGGACCTGATGCCGACTGCGAAGTCGGAGGCGCACAAGCTGTTGGCCGTTCTTGGCCCGGAACCGCTTGGCAACGACTTTCACGAGCAGCACCTGGTCGACTCGTTCCGCAACAAGAACACACCGGCCAAATCCGCCCTTCTGGATCAGGGAATCGTCGCGGGGCTGGGCAATATCTATGTCTGCGAGGCATTGTTTCGCGCCGGGATATCGCCACGTCGCAAGGCCGGGCAAATTTCCAAGGATCGCGTCGCGGCGCTGGTCCCGATCATTCGGCAGGTATTGCAGGAGGCCATCGAGGCGGGCGGATCTTCCCTGCGCGATTTCCGGCAAGCTGATGGAGAGCTTGGATATTTTCAGCACAGCTTTGATGTCTATGGGCGCGAGGGACTGCCCTGCCGGACACCGGAATGCACCGGTGAAATCAAGAGAATCACCCAATCCGGCCGATCGTCCTTTTACTGCGCGCAATGCCAAAGATAGCTTGATCCCGCATTCTCGCGTGGTAAGGAATCATCCCTGAACGGAACAACCGAAAGCATATGCCACATGGCCTTTGAGACGATCATCGTCGAAATCGACGAACACGTTGCTCTGATCAGACTGGATCGCCCGGACGCGCTGAACGCCTTGAACACCCAACTTCTGGGAGAGCTGTGCACCGCTCTGGAAGAGGCTGACGCCAACGACAAGGTGCGCTGCATCGTCATTACCGGCTCGGACAAGGCCTTTGCCGCGGGCGCCGACATCAAGGAAATGTCGGAGATGAGTTTTGTGGATGTCTACACCACCAACCTGTTTGCCGATGCCAATGACCGGATCACCGCGATCCGCAAGCCGATCATCGCGGCTGTTGGCGGGTATGCCCTGGGCGGCGGTTGCGAACTGGCGATGATGTGCGATTTCATCATTGCCGCGGACACCGCCAAGTTCGGTCAGCCCGAGATCAATCTGGGCGTCATCGCTGGTATGGGCGGAAGCCAGCGCCTGACCCGGTTTGTCGGCAAGTCCAAGTCGATGGACATGAACCTGACGGGCCGGTTCATGGATGCCGAAGAAGCCGAGCGCGCCGGACTTGTCAGCCGCGTTGTGCCTGCCAAAAAACTCGTCGAAGAAGCGATTGGCGCGGCACAGAAGATCGCCGAGAAATCCATGCTGACGGCGATGGCGGCGAAAGAAGCCGTGAACCGCAGCTATGAACTGCCGTTGAGCGAGGGCATGCTGTTCGAACGCCGTGTGTTCCACTCGATGTTTGCGACCGAGGACCAAAAGGAAGGCATGACCGCGTTTCTGGAAAAACGCACCGCGCAGTTCCGGGATAAATAACAGACCCGTCATCGGCGATTCGGGCGGGCCACGGCCCGCCTTTTTCATGTTTGGTCGGTTTTCCCAAGAATCGACTTGGCAAACCGGGGAAACTTGGATAGTCAGCGCCGCTATACATGCGCGTGCGGCCCGCTTTGGCCAGAATCACACCCGTGATCCCTGACCCGGTGCGGCATTTGCCGTGCGCGACCCGAGACAAACCGAACCGAAAGGTCAGAGACACATGGCAAATTCGCCCCAGGCAAAGAAACGCGCTCGTCAGAACGAAAAGCGTTTCGCAATCAACAAAGCACGTCGTTCGCGCATCCGCACCTTCCTGCGCAAGGTCGAAGAAGCAATTGCGTCAGGTGACAAGGATGCCGCAACCACCGCTTTGCGCGCGGCTCAGCCCGAGCTGATGCGCGGCGTCTCCAAAGGCGTTTTCCACAAGAACACCGCGTCGCGTAAAATGTCGCGCCTGTCGGCCCGCGTCAAAGCGCTGGGCTAACGCTGCGTCAACTTTTGACGATTCTCAGTTTGAGGGCGCCGCGATTCTGCGGCGCCTTTTTTCGTGCTGTTGCCGGAAAGCCGCGCCCTCAGGAAACCCAGAGATTCTTTCCGACAAAAATCCGAGTCAATACCAGAGTTTCGTTGCCGCCGCGCGCCTCGGCTTGCTACCACTGTTCCAGCGATTCACTCGCTTGGGGGGACAGGCTGTTTTCGGGCGAACCTGACGGGCATCAGGTTAGGACGGAAGCGAATGTCGGATACTGGCGCAAAGCCGGGTCCGGTCTGCTTGGAGTTTCGGGAAACCGAAATTCAAGCCCTGTCTAAGACTGTGATAGTAGCTGTTGGCCTGAGTTCCGGGCACAACTCGTGTTTTTGATGTTGTAGTCGGAGTATTCGGCCTGCGCTATTGCGTACCCGGAGGGTATCTTCGCCGATTCTGTTCGGCGAAACGGTACTGTTGTGCTTGTGAATCCACCCCATAACGCTGGGGACAAGATGATGAATAAGGCGAAAAGCCAACAATTGGGATGCGTGAGGCGCTGGATGACACAAGAGAAATGGGGACAGCTTCGCAACAAGTTGCTGAAGGCGGTTGGAAAGAACAACTATACCACGTGGATCGAACCGCTGGAATTTCAGGAGCTGCAGGATGGGGTTGCGGTTTTTTCTGTTCCGACGAATTTCATGGGCAATTACGTCAGCCAGAACTTTGCCGACCTCATTCTTTATGAACTGAATACAGCCGGCGCCGCAGTGAAGCGTCTGGCGTTTCGCGTTGCGGCCAATTTCCCGGCCCGCCCTGCAAGTCCTGAAGAAGAGCCTGCTGTCGCGAAGGAAGAGATGCAAACGGCATTCAATGGCATCGCAAATCCAGTCGCGGATTCGCTGCAGGCCGCACCGCTGGATACCCGCTTTACCTTTGACACATTCGTGGTGGGTAAACCGAACGAACTGGCCCATGCTGCCGCGCGCCGCGTGTCCGAAGGCGGGCCGGTCACCTTCAACCCGCTGGTCCTTTATGGCGGTGTGGGCCTTGGTAAGACGCACCTGATGCACGCCATCGCCTGGGAACTGAAAGCCAAGCGGCCCGATCTGAACGTTCTTTACCTGTCCGCCGAACAGTTCATGTACCGGTTTGTGCAGGCCCTGCGCGAACGCCGGATGATGGATTTCAAACATCTCTTCCGTTCCGTCGACGTGCTTATGGTGGATGACGTGCAATTCATCGCCGGCAAGGATTCGACCCAGGAAGAGTTCTTTCACACCTTCAACGCGCTGGTGGATCAGAACAAACAGATCATCATCTCGGCCGACCGCGCGCCGGGGGAAATCAAGGATCTGGAAGACCGGGTCAAATCGCGCCTGCAATGCGGCCTTGTCGTGGATCTGCACCCGACGGATTATGAGTTGCGCCTGGGCATCCTGCAAAACAAGGTGCAGATGCATCGCGCAACATATCCCGACCTGAAAATTGCCGATGGTGTTCTGGAGTTCCTGGCGCATCGCATTTCGACCAATGTCCGCGTGCTTGAAGGCGCGCTGACCCGCCTGTTTGCCTTTGCCTCGCTGGTCGGACGCGAGATCGACATGGAACTGACTCAGGATTGCCTGGCCGATGTGCTGCGGGCTTCGGAACGCAAGATCACGGTCGAGGAAATCCAGCGCAAGGTGTCTGACTATTACAACATCCGCCTCAGCGACATCATCGGGCCCAAGCGCCTGCGGTCTTATGCGCGCCCGCGCCAGGTTGCGATGTACCTGTGCAAGCAGCTGACCAGCCGGTCCCTGCCCGAGATTGGCCGCCGCTTTGGCGGGCGTGACCACACCACGGTGATGCATGGTGTCAAACGCATCGAGGAGCTGAAAGTGACCGACGGCCAGATCGCGGAAGACGTGGAAATGCTGCGCCGGGCGCTGGAAGCCTGAGCACCGCTCACCTTCGTTTCGGTTTGCGCCCCGGAGTTCTGCTCCGGGGCGTTTTTTTGTGCGGATAGACTCATGGTTGCAACAGATGTGTGCCCTGCAAGTCACCTGCCCCTTGACGGTTTGTGCATTCCAGCCGAGAAATCCGTAAAAAAACCTTGTGCCGCAGGGGTAAACCGCTAGTTTGCCTATCCCGGCTTATGTCAGAGGAATTGAGGGTATGAAGATCAGCATCGAACGCGGCACATTGCTCAAGGCCGTGTCGCAGGCCCAGTCCGTTGTGGAACGTCGCAACACCATCCCGATTCTGGCGAACGTTCTGATCGAAGCCGACGGCGATCAGGTGCAGTTCCGCGCCACCGACCTGGATATAGAAGTTGTCGACAAGGCGCCTGCCCAGGTGGAACGTGCCGGGGCGACCACCGTTGCAGCCACCACCCTGCACGAAATCGTGCGGAAATTGCCTGATGGGGCGCTGGTCACGCTGACTGCCGACAGCGCCGCAGGCCGCCTGACAGTCGAGGCGGGGCGATCGAACTTTTCGCTGGCGACCCTGCCCAAGGAAGATTTCCCGGTGATGGCGTCATCGGAATACCAGTCGAATTTCTCGGCCCCCGCCGCGTTGCTGCGCCGCCTGTTCGACAAATCGAAATTCGCCATATCGACCGAGGAAACGCGGTATTATCTGAACGGCGTCTACATGCATGTGGCTGACGGTTCCGAGGGCGGCAAAGTGTTGCGCTGTGTGGCAACGGACGGGCACCGGTTGGCGCGGATCGATGCCGACCTGCCGGAAAACGCCGCCGACATGCCCGGCGTGATCGTGCCGCGCAAGACCGTGGGTGAATTGCGCAAGCTTCTGGAAGACGATGACATGGACATCGCGGTTTCGGTCAGCGAGACCAAGGTGCGTTTTGCGACGCCGGACATCACCCTGACATCGAAGGTGATCGATGGAACCTTCCCCGACTACACCCGCGTTATTCCGCAGGCCAACAACCGCAAGATGGAAGTGGATGCCGCTGAATTCGCGCAGGCTGTGGATCGGGTCGCAACCGTGTCGTCGGAGCGTTCGCGTGCGGTCAAGCTGCAGCTGGACGGTGACAAGCTGATCCTGTCGGTCAATGCCCCTGACAGCGGCGCGGCAGAGGAAGAACTGGCCGTCGCCTATGGAGACGAACGGCTGGAGATCGGGTTCAACGCAAAATACCTGCTGGAGATTGCCAGCCAGGTGGACCGCGAAAACGCCGTGTTCCTGTTCAACTCGGCCGGAGATCCGACGCTGATGCGTGAAGGCAACGACCATAGCGCAGTCTATGTCGTCATGCCGATGCGCGTCTGATCGCGCTGAAGCGCGATGCCTCCGGCGGGAGTTTTTTTGAAAAGATGAAGGGAGGGGTCATGGGATTGGCCCTGACCGAACTTACGGTCTCGCATTTTCGCTCGCACAAGCTGGCGCGGTTGACACTTGACGGACGCCCGGTGGCGATCCATGGGGCGAATGGGGCCGGCAAGACCAACATTCTGGAGGCGGTATCGCTGTTTTCGCCGGGTCGCGGGCTGCGGCGAGCGAGTGCCGCCGAGATGGTGCGGCGACCAGAGGCCCCGGGATGGAAACTGTCCGGTCTGTTGCAACGGCAGGGGCGGCAATACGAAGTCGAAACATGGTCCGAGGGCGGCGCGGCGCGGCAGGTTCGGATTGATGGCAAGTCCGCCAGCCAGATCGAACTGGGCAGGCTGGCGCGCGTTGTGTGGCTGATCCCGTCGATGGACCGTCTTTGGATCGAAGCGGCCGATGGGCGGCGAAGGTTTCTGGACCGGCTGACGCTGAGTTTTGACCCCGATCACGCCGAGTCTGTATTGGCTTATGAAAAGTCCATGCGTGAACGGAACCGACTGTTGAAGGAAAACGTGCGGGACCCGCATTGGTACCGTGCGCTGGAAGACCAGATGGCCGAAGCCGGGCACCGCATCCATCAGGCGCGGATTGCGGCGCTGGATCACATCCGCACCGCACAGACACAGGCCGAAACAACGTTTCCCTCGGCCGAACTGGAGCTGGTGCAAACCGAAGGAGCAATGCCGGATACGGTTGCGGATCTGCGGGACGCTCTTACAGAAAGCCGGTTTCGCGATCTGGCCGCCGGGCGCACGCTGGTCGGGCCGCATCGCACCGATCTTTATGGCGTATTTGCTGCCAAGGGGGTTCCGGCCAAGGATTGTTCGACCGGAGAGCAAAAGGCCCTGCTGGTGTCGCTGATCCTGTCCAACGCACGCGCCTTGTCGGACCTGGTCGGCGCACCCCCGATCGTGTTGCTGGACGAGGTTTCCGCCCATCTGGACGCGGAGCGTCGCGCGGCGCTTTATGACGAGATTTGCGCCCTTGGGGCACAGGCCTGGATGACCGGGACCGAACCGGAACTGTTCGCAGAACTGGGCGCGCGGGCGCAGATGATCGAGGTTCACGATCATGAAGGCGTGTCAGAGGTTTTGCAGACATGACACTCTCAACGGTGGATCTGCTGCTTTATGCCAGTGCGGTTTTCGTTCTGTTCCTGACGCCGGGGCCGGTCTGGCTGGCATTGACCGCGCGCACGCTGACAGGCGGGTTTCAGGCCGCGTGGCCTCTGACGCTGGGCGTTGTGGTGGGCGACATGCTGTGGCCGGTGCTGGCCATCGCCGGAGTCAGTTGGATCACGGCGGCGTCGGTGCAACTGGCGGTCGTGTTGAAAGGCGTTGCGGTGCTGGTGTTTGTCTGGCTGGGCATCGCGACGATCCGCAAGGCCGGCCAGACCTTGCACGCCGACAGCCGGATGACCCGCCCCGGCAAGTGGGCGGGGTTTCTGGCGGGGCTGGTCGTGATCCTTGGCAATCCCAAGGCCGTGCTGTTTTACATGGGCATTCTACCCGGCTTTTTTGACCTCTCCGCCGTCACGCTTCCCGATATTGCCGCCATTGTTCTGGTGTCTCAGTTGGTGCCGTTATTCGGCAATCTGATGCTGGCGGCGTTCATTGACCGGGTGCGGCGTCTTCTTGCCTCTCCGACCGCGTTGAGGCGAATGAATCTGACCGCTGGCGCGATGCTTGTCGCGGTCGGTCTGGTCATTCCGTTTACCTGAAAATGCAGCCTGAAACGCGCGCCGAATTGCTGTGTGCAAAAAACGGTTGCGATGCACAAAATCTGGTGGGAGCGCGTGACAATCCCCACCAGAAAACGTATAAGTTACCAAAATAATATAGGTACAGACGGCATGTCCCAAGACGCACAGGCGCAGCAGGAATACGGCGCGGATTCCATTAAGGTTCTCAAAGGGTTGGAGGCCGTCCGCAAACGGCCGGGCATGTATATCGGCGACACCGATGACGGTTCGGGCCTGCATCACATGGTCTATGAGGTGGTGGACAACGGAATTGACGAAGCGCTGGCCGGACACGCCGACCATGTCACCGTGAAAATCCACGCCGATTCCAGCGTATCCGTGGCCGATAACGGGCGCGGCATTCCGGTGGACATTCACGCCGAAGAAGGCGTTTCCGCAGCCGAGGTCATCATGACCCAACTGCATGCTGGCGGCAAATTCGACTCGAATTCCTACAAGGTTTCAGGCGGTCTGCATGGTGTGGGTGTTTCTGTGGTGAACGCACTATCCGATTGGCTGGAACTGCGCATCTGGCGCAAGGGCAAGGAGCATTTCGCGAAATTCGAGGGCGGTGAGACGACCGAGCACCTGAAAGTCGTTGGCGACTGCGGCGACCGGACCGGAACCGAGGTGCGGTTCCTGGCTTCGACCTCGACGTTTTCGAACCTGGAATACTCGTTCGAGACGCTGGAAAAGCGTCTGCGCGAACTGGCCTTCCTGAACTCGGGCGTGCGCATCATCCTGATCGACGAGCGCCCGGCCGAGCGGATCGAGACCGAGCTGTTCTATGAGGGCGGCGTGCGCGAATTCGTCAAATACCTGGACCGGTCCAAATCCCCGGTCATGCCCGCCCCGATCTATTTCAAGGGCGAGCGCGATGATATCGGCGTCGAGATCGCGATGTGGTGGAACGACAGCTATCACGAGACGGTGCTGCCCTTTACCAACAACATCCCGCAGCGTGACGGCGGCACCCATGTGGCGGGATTTCGCGGCGCTCTGACCCGGACCATCAACAACTATGCCCAGTCGAGCGGCATCGCGAAGCGGGAAAAGATCAACTTCACCGGCGATGACGCGCGCGAGGGGCTGACCTGTGTTCTGTCGGTCAAAGTGCCTGATCCGAAATTTTCGTCCCAGACCAAGGACAAGCTGGTCTCCTCCGAGGTGCGCCCGGCGGTCGAGAACCTGGTGAACGAGAAACTGGCCGAGTGGTTCGAAGAGAACCCGAACGAAGCCAAGCAGATCGTCGGCAAGATCATCGAGGCGGCACTGGCCCGCGAAGCCGCGCGTAAGGCGCGGGAACTGACCCGGCGCAAAACGGCGATGGATGTCAACTATCTGGCAGGGAAGCTCAAAGATTGTTCGGAAAAAGACCCGGCGAAAACCGAAGTGTTCCTGGTCGAGGGGGACTCGGCCGGTGGCTCGGCACAAACGGGCCGCGACCGGCGTACGCAGGCGGTGCTGCCCCTGCGCGGCAAGATCCTGAACGTGGAACGCGCGCGGTTTGATCGGATGCTCGGCAGTCAGGAAATCGGCAACCTCGTGATGGCGCTGGGCACCGGCATCGGACGGGACGAGTTCAACATCGGCAAGCTGCGCTACCACAAGATCGTCATCATGACCGACGCGGACGTGGACGGTGCGCATATCCGCACGCTGCTTTTGACCTTCTTCTATCGCCAGATGCCGGAACTGATCGAGGGTGGTTATCTTTATATCGCGCAGCCGCCGCTTTACAAAGTATCGCGCGGCAAGTCCGAGGTTTACCTCAAGGATCAGGCAGCGCTGGATGACTATCTTATCCATCAGGGTGTCGAGGGCGCGGTGCTGAAACTGGGCACCGGCGAAGAAATCATCGGTCAAGACCTGACCCGTGTTGTGGACGAGGCGCGCCAGTTGAAACGCGTTCTGGATGCGTTCCCGACGCATTATCCGCGCCATATTCTTGAACAGGCTGCCGTTGCCGGCGCTTTTGTGCCCGGCGCGGTGGATGCGGACCTGCAGGGCGTGGCCGACAAGGTTGCCGCTCGTCTGGATCTGATCGCACTGGAATACGAGCGCGGCTGGCAGGGCCGGATAACTCAGGATCACGGCATCCGTCTGGCCCGCATTCTGCGCGGCGTCGAAGAGGTGCGTACGCTTGATGGTCCGATGCTGCGCTCGGGCGAGGCGCGCAAGACAGGCAGCTTCACTCAAAGCCTTCAAGAGATCTATAACACTCCCGCCACCTTGATCCGCCGCGACCGCTCGCAGGCGATTCACGGGCCGCTGTCGCTGCTCAAGGCGATTTTGGATGAGGGCGAAAAGGGCCTGTCGCTGCAGCGTTACAAAGGTCTGGGCGAAATGAACCCGGATCAACTGTGGGAGACCACGCTCGACCCCGACGCGCGCACATTGCTGCAGGTCCGGGTTAACGACATGGTCGAAGCTGATGATCTGTTCACCAAACTGATGGGCGATGTAGTCGAACCCCGCCGCGAATTCATTCAGCAAAACGCACTTAGCGTGGAGAATTTGGATTTCTGAGCTTATTGTAGGTCTGTGCATAACACGTCGCGCACCTTATAAGTTTGCGTAGTTTGCCCATAGTTTTGCGCTGTGGGTTTTTGATATCATGCGCGACCTCGATGGTCGGCTTCTACCAGATGAGAGCGAACAGTTCCTCGCGCGATATGTTCATTCCCAGTATCCGGCGATATCGGGCTCTTGTTCTCGACACACTTTTCAAGCTCGCGGATCACGAAATGCCCTGGCCACGACAGGGCACCGTGTCCAGGTGGAGTATTTCGAGGAATGCGGAGATTCTCTGAATGAAAAGCGACATGGGGCATGTCTTGGTGAGTTTTGGCGGGGTCGTATTTTCCCTGCCAATCAACAGGTTTGCTAGAATTGATTGTTAGCAGGATTGGCTCCGACGGAAGGGGTCGCGCCTATGAACAATTGATCGACGGTCAATTGTTGGTCCCAATTATGAAACACAAGAAAACAAAATCCCTTGCAGCACATTCTTCCGTGAAATTCGATCACACGGCCTGCCAAGCCAACAGCCCGGAGGCGGAACTCTTTGTTTTACTATTAAAAGTGGTGAGCCGTGCAGGATTCGAACCTGCGACCCACTGATTAAAAGTCTTACGGGCAGTGTTTCTGTCTACTCCTTGCAAGTACCATAAGATATTATTTTTATGGCAATTAGTAGAATTTCTGCACACTCCATTTCGACAAATTTCTTTAATTTTCTCTCCGTTTTGCTTACCTATTGCTTACCGGAAATCACCCAAGCAAACTGCGCCATGCCAAAACACCACCTCACGAAATCCAGGATCGATCGCATCGCGGCGACGGAGAAAGAGGTCGTCTACTGGGACGAAGCCCTGCCCGGTTTTGGTCTGCGTGTGAAACCCAGTGGCGTGAAAAGTTTCGTGATCCAGTACCGCAACCGGCAGACAGGGCGGTCCAAGCGCAAAACGCTCGGCCGCTACGGGCCGACGCTTTCACTCAATGAAGCGCGGGAAATGGCGCGCGGCCTGCTCGCAGATGTCCTGCGCGGTGCCGACCCGGTTGCAGAGGCCAGATCGATACGGCAGTCGGCCAAGATGTCGGATCTTGCCGCGCAATACCTTTCGGAACACGCCATCGCAAAGAAACGACCCGGAAGCGTCAGGAACGACCGCTCTCTGCTGGACCGATACATCCTCCCGCAACTCGGCCGTCTCCGCGTTGTGGAAGTCTCGCACAAGGACATCCAGAAACTGCACAATGGAATGAAACCCACGCCTTACCAGGCCAATCGAACACTCGCCCTGCTATCGAAGATGTTCGAATTGTCGATCCGTTGGGGGCTCCGCCCGGACAATCCGGTGCGAGGCGTGGAAAAGTTCAACGAGGAGAAACGCCAACGGTGGCTTTCCGACCAGGAACTGCAACGTCTGCTTAAGGCTCTGTTAGATCACCCCAACCAAGTCGCGGCCAATGCCATCCGGCTTCAATTGCTGACGGGCGCACGGATAGGTGAGGTCTTGTCCGCGACCTGGCTGGACTTTGACCTTGATCGCGGCGTGTGGACCAAGCCCTCTCATCACACCAAGCAGAAGCGAACCGAACATCTTCCCCTCTCAAATGCGGCCTGTGTCTTGCTGCTCAAAATGAAGGGATCCGCTTCGGGCAGCAGCCCGTTTCTGTTTCCGGGACGCAATCCGGAACAACCCTACAAGGACCTCAAGGCGTTCTGGAAATCTGTGACCAAGTCGGCCGGGCTGACCGACTACCGGATTCACGACAACCGCCATACGCACGCGTCGCACCTTGTATCAAGCGGGCTCAGCCTTCCGATTGTCGGCCGACTTCTTGGCCACACCAATCCCGCAACCACTCAACGCTATGCCCACCTCGCGGATGATCCGCTGCGCGAAGCCGCCGAAATAATGGGACGGAAGCTCAAGTTGGATGGTTGAGGTCCAAGATCAAAAAGAAAAATCTGGATGCGTGGCATCGTGCTCAACGCCTGAGATGTGAGCTGTTTGAACAGTGGGTGTTTCTCCTCGCCGCTTTGTAGGCTCTCCTTTCGGGTCCGGGTGGGAGGGGGTGGGTCGATCTCTGTGGCCTTGAGGCAGGGATCGGCGGGGACAGGCAATTTCTTCTGTGGGCAAAATGAAAGAAAAACTGGCGGCCTTGGGGCGAGGCACTAGTGAGGAACAACGGTCCACGGCAACTTCCACCAACACCGGACAATGTCTGAAACCAGGTAAGCAGCCAAACCTGCGGACTTTGTGCCCGGTGCTGATGCCGCCCAATTCACCGACGCGCGACGGCCAAGTTGCAGAGCCAGTCGCGGCAACGCAGCACAGTTTCCCCAAGGCGGTCATTGAACTCGGCCAGATTGCCCCGAATCTGAACCGGACGTTCGCCGCACAGGTGCCAAGCGTCTCACATGCGGACCAAGCTGCCGCAGACGCGACCGGACAGACTGCTTTGCGGACTATCTCTGCAGTTCAATATTGTGCTTCTGAAAGTCTGTCGTGGAGTTTGTATGCGGATAGCTTTGATCCGGCACAGATACTCCGAGGAACTCACAGAGCGGCTCCCATCCTGAGCCCAGTTCATATACGAGAAGACGGTCCGCCGGGATCACTGACTTCACCTCGGCAACATGCGCCTCGAAGTCTTTTATTGCCCGTTCCTCGGTGTCGAAGCGGTCGGCGAGAAAGACATCCACGAACTCCTGGATTTGGCGCATATGTGGCGCCTCCGGCGGCATTTCGGTTTCGCGAAAAACTTTGATCGTTTTCGAGTAGGACGCATACCAGCCCTCCGGATCACGCACCGACAGGATTACCTTCGCGTTCGGGTAGTATTCAGCCGACTCGCGCCAAAGATGGGCGCCAGGCCAGTCGACCTGCGACCGATAGCCGTCGAACAACAGGTCGAGATCCAACGGCGACCCACCACAAAAATAATCATGCCATGGACCCGCTTTCTCCGGATTGTCCCGGATCTCATGCATGTGGTGGCAAGGTCCGAAGCCGAGAACCGCCAATGCTTCACGGAGGGAGTCCGTGCCAGTACGCCCGAAGCCGGCGCCAATAATTTCGAGGGCCATCAGATGAAATCCTTGCTGCGATGTGGAAGCTTTACCCGAACTACAGTGCGGCCCGAAGCAGTCTCTGGCAATACCCTACATGATGTAAGTCGCCCGGTGCCCACCGGTACTGGATATTCACGGCGTCAAGGAAAGGACCGCTCTGGGCTCCGCGCAGTCATCCGACTTTTTTGCTCAGATGCCTATTATTCGGGGTAAAGCTGGAGTTGGCGGTAGCGAAACGGCGATTTCAGGTCCGAATGTCAGCTTCTTCCTGGAGCAGCCATTCGCAAAAATTCGAGCAGCGTCTATTGTGCGGACCAAGCCGACTTCCGGCTCCGGTTGGTTAACTGGCGCTTTCGGCCCATAGTGGTCATTCGTTTAGCGTTCAACGAATGGCCGGAGAAGCCGTTTCAAGACATTCGCGCTGCGCGTGCATGAACCCGGCCGCATCCGTTAGTGCGCGGCCAGACACGACGCTTGGACAGTGGTTACCTTGCACAGCCTCAAACCTCGTCCAGAACCTCGATTGCACGAAGACGGCGCAGGGGCGGGCCGCGCCGCAGCAACGGTGAGCCGTTGTCGGCAATGGATTCTTCCTGCTACTGTCGGAGAGGGAGGAGAACGGACTTGCTGATGCTTCGACGGATTTTTCCGGCAATCTATTCGGTCGTCTTAGCGTCGCTGCTGGCATTTATTGCGCTCGCCGTTCTGCAGTTCAATCAGATCAACTCCGAAATGGAGCGTGAGAAGGTCGGTATCCTCGCGAGCCGCGTGGCAGCCCCGTTTGAGGCGGCTGCCACCATCGGGCTGCCGCTGTCTTCGGTGCGCAATGCAGGTGTGCTGCTCGAACGGGCGCGTCAGCTCGACACCGCGATTGAGGGTGTCTTCCTGTTCGGGACGGACGGTGCGCTCCTGAAGTCGGCCACGTCCCCCGGTGTCGATAGTGCAGCTCTTGGCGCATCGCTCCGCAAGCCGGCCGGGACGGTTCGGACGTGGTCCGGCGACACCTCCCAGGGATACTACGCAGGCGTCCGGCTCCTGAGTCCGGACGACGACCTCGTCGGTGGCATCGCTATCGCCTACTCGGGCCGCAAAGGGGCATCCCAATCTTGGTCGATCGTCGGAAAGCTACTCTTGAGCGGTCTGATCTTCGCGATCGTCGCGGCTCCACTGATCTGGCTTGCATTGCTTCGGGCGCTAAGCAGTGTCGTGTCGAGCTACGACGAGGTCGACTGCGAACTTGGGCAGGTCGAGCGCGCGAGCTGGCTCAGGTCCGACCCGGCGGGCCCCGCGCCTCGGCAGGACGGTTCCCCCTTGTTCGGCAAGCTATTCAGAGCGGAGGCGCGATACCGCGATGCCGCAGAGCGCGAAGTCGGGCCTGCCGATCCTGAGGCGCCTCATTTCGACGCACCTGCGCCACCGGAGCTTCGCAGCCGCCTCTCGCTGACGCTGTCCGCCTTCATAGCATTAGCCTTCGCCGGATTTTCGGCCGTCGTCCTGTTCGCCTTCGAAGAGGCGATCGAACCCGAACTGGAGAGTCGAGCGACCGTCATCGCTGAACTCATCCGCTCAGAGATGCAGCGCACCCTCGAACTCGGTATTCCCATCTCGGCGATTGGGGGCCTCTCGCCCTATCTCGAGGGTATCCTGCAGGATTTCCACGAGATCTCGGGGATAGCCATCGCCCTGCCGAACGGAGAGACGATCGCGGAGGCTCGAGGGAACCCATCTGCAGCGGCTTCGACAACATCCAGCATTGGCGCGGCTTTCGTTGCGGCTGTCGGGATCGAGGCCGGTACGGTCGAGCTCCCCGTGCTCGCCGGAAGTCAGGTCGTGGGTACCGTCCAGATCTCTGGTAGCGACCTGTTCATCCAGACGCGGTTGCGTGACGTCTTTCTCGACGTGTCCATCCTCGCGATCGCCATGCTGCTGATCGGGGTCGAAATAGCGGTCGCTACAGTGAACGCCTCCATCTTGAAGCCTCATGCGGAGATGAAGAGGCTTCTGGAGGAACAGTGCCGAGGCTCCTTCATCCACGTTATGCGCGAGCGCGGCCCGGAGGTCGTCCGGCGTCTTGCCGCGAGACTGAATGCATACGCGCTCGACCTCGCGGCGCGAGGCAGCGGCCGGTGGCCCGCGCCGACGTTGCTGCGGACCTCCGAGACTGCGGATATTCGGTTGCCTCTATTTTTCTTTGCGCTCGGCGCGGAGATTACCGCATCCTTCCTGCCACTTCTCGCCGGTGGCGCCGCTCGTCCGCCGTGGCTCCCGGTCGATCTGGCGGCGGCGGCACCGCTCATCGTCTATCTGGTCTGTGTCGCCGCCCTTTCGCCCTTCGCCGGGGCGCTTGGACGGCGGTTCGGACCTACGCCGCTCTTCCTGTACTCGGTTCCGGTCGCTTTCGGTGCACTGGTCTGGATGGCCGCTGCAGGAAGCGTGATGCAAATCGCGATCGCCAGGGGCGTTGTTGCCGTGGGCTATGCGCTGGCGACCGTTGCAGCACAGGAATATGCGCTCCGGGCGGAACCGGCCGCGTCCCGCGTGAGCACGATGAGCGTCTTCATAGGCCTCATCCTCGGAGGAACATTCTGCGGGTCGGTCATCGGTGGCGTGGTGGCGAGTCGTCTTGGTTTTTCCACGGCGATCCTGCTCGGAGCAGTTTTCATTCTCGCTGCCGGGGTGACCTGCAAGGTCAACATGGGTGGGCCTTCCGGCAGCCCCTTTGCCACCCCGGCCACGCGCCTCTACAGCGCAATGGCCCGGGCCGGGAAGCTTCGTCTGGCCGCGTTGCTCGTTGGCCTGGCGATGCCGCTCAGCGCCGTGACTGCAGGGTTCATCTGGTACTACGTTCCCGTCACTCTTGGAGCCGAGGGGCAGAGACCGGCCGACATCGCGCGCGTGGTCATGCTCTATTATCTGGCGGCAATTCTCCTCGGCCCGGTTGTGGGTTCGATCGGTCGGCGCGACCACCTGACGGTCCCCGTCGCTCTCACAGGTGCCTGCCTCGCGGGTCTCTCACTCCTTGCGCTATATGCCCGGACGGATGTCTGGACGACGGCCTTCGTCGTGCTCTCTGTGGGGACCGGACACGCGCTGCTCCGCTCGCCAATATACGCCCTGACCATCGACCTTGGCGGTGCCTCGACGCGCCCGGTCTCGATCCTGCGCTTCCTCGAACGCGCAGGCGCGCTGATCGGACTGGTTCTCTCCGCCGCGCTGAGCAGTTCGGGGCGGCTCGCGTCGCTCGCGCCACTGCTCGGGCTTGTCGCTTTGGGGGGCGGACTCCTATTCTTCGTCGCCGACATGACGCTAACGCGCAGCAGACAGGTGAGGCATCCGTCGTGAGACAGTCTTTGTTCGTCATTGCCGCAGTGATCTCGGGAATTATCTCGACGGCCTCGCAGGCCGAGCACATGAATATTCTCATCGAGACGTGGCGCGGCTGCGAAGAAGCGTGCCAGGGTCTCACCGACTACCTCGAGGCCCTCGATCACGAAGTGAACATCAATGTCAGAGACGCGGGACAGGACACCAGCGTCCTGCCGCTGCTGCTTGAGGAGGCGCGTGAGAAAGACCCGGACCTGATCGTCAGCTGGGGCACCAGCGTCACCAAAGCCATCGCCGGCGACATGTCCCAGCTCGATGATCCGGCGTACAACCACGAGATCCCGCAGGTCTTCATGATCGTCGCGGACCCGGTCGGCTCCGGCGTCGTGCAATCGCTCGACGCAACGGGTCGCGAAAACCTGACCGGAACCTACAACCGGATGCCCGAGAGCGTGACCATCCAGACGATCCGGCATTATCTTCCGACCTTCGACACCCTCGGTCTGATCTACAACGAGAACGAGCAGAATTCGGTGCTGAAGCACCGCGAGATGGCCGAGCTTGCGGAGGAAGAGAATTTTCGGCTCGTCGCTGCGGCCCTTCCGCTCGCGTCGGACGGGCTTCCGATGGTCGAGGACATTCCGCTGAAGGTGCGCGAACTGGTGCGCGAGGGAGCCGATTTCCTCTATGTCGGCAGTTCTTCATTCCTGCAGGCCAACAGCGCGACCCTCGGAGCAGCGGCGAGAAATGCCGGACTTCCCGTCATCAGCCCCTACGAGGAGGCCGCCCGCCAAGGAGACGCGCTGCTCTCGGTGGCGGCCAACTACTACGAGGTCGGCCGCCTGGCCGGGCAACAGGTAGAGAAAATCCTCTTCGGTGGAGCATCCCCGGGCGCTCTGGCAGTCGCCCGAATGACTGACTTCGCGGTCACCGTAAACCTGTCGATGGCGAAGGATATCGGACTTTTCCCGCCCGTGAGCCTCCTGCAGATTGCGGAAGTCGTGGAGTGAGAGGCAACGGCAGTTGAGCCCGCTTCACAGTTCATTCAAGACGCCGTTCAATTAAAGCGTACCTGCGGCGTGAATGTATAGCCTGAGCGTCCGCTCTTAGGTCATGCGAGTGCCATCTTCGCAGACGCAGAGAAGGTCCGGAAACCGCCCATTTTGACTGATGCTATGAGACTCACGAACGTCCTGAAAGGGCTCGGTGCAGACCTTCTCTGAATTTTGGCGAGTGTCTGCTGTGTCGCGTTTAGCAGCCGTTCGAAGCCGTCGATTTGAAATTTCCAGCCCGAACGGCGGCTTTCACCAGCAGCGGCCATTCGTGAAAAATCGTCGAAGGTCCGAGTCGCGGACACAGCGGCCGGTCGACCTCCTTTGATGAAGGGCCGGTGTTCACGGTTCGCGAACGTACCGCACATCGACTGAGTAGGCGGCTGATGGTTTGCTGCAGGAGCGAACAAAACCATGTGCTTGGCTCGAAACCGGCCCTTCAAGCAGGCAGTAACCGACTGAAAGACTCAGATGACGGCAGGGAGCCCGAGGCAGAATCCTCCCGTTCCTCAGTCAACGACGGGTCCTGAGTAAGAGCTGCTATTCATTGCGCCCGCGAAGGAGCTGGTCGATGTTCCCGGAAGCGGCCGTCAGATCTCCTGTACTTGGGAGTCGGCAGCTAGTAGTGGCAGTCATAACGAAGCGGACAAGAGCTTTCGGAACCTAATGCTGTGATCGAAACACATGGAATCAATGCAAAATGAAATTAAATTGTTGCAAAAAAATGGAAAAACACGGTCCATTGGGTTGGATAGGATGCGATCTGCATGGGTCTGACCACTAGATTATCCAGGAAAACACCGCTTCAGGCTGTTTTTCCTGGGCCCTGACCAAACCGGGATGTCTCGAACTCTGGTTGTTCGCGACCCGAGCTCAGCCAACAGAGTCTTTCCACGCTGCAGGTTCAATGCCGGCGACGCGATATAAAAGCCAGTCACCGGGAACGCCCTTTAGTTGGTGCACGCCGGCCAAGTCAAAGGAAGTTCCGGAGCCGACGACCAGATCGCGAACGGTGCCGGACGTCAGTACCTGATCCGCCTCGGCCTTGTCGGCGATTCGCGCTGTCAGGTTAACAGCCATCCCGGATATGTCGTCACCGCGGCGCAGACACTCGCCCGCATGCAACCCGGCGCGTATCGAAAGACCAAGGCCCCCGACCTTCTCCCTTATATCGACCGCACAGGCGATCGCGCGGCTCGGGCCAGCGAATGTGGCCAACAATCCGTCGCCCAGGGATTTAACGAACTGGCCCTGATGCTGTGTGATCGTCGCGCCGCAAATCCGGTCATGCTTGTCGATAAGCCCGCGCCATGCGGCATCGCCGATCCGCGCCGCCATGTCGGTCGACCCGACAATGTCGGTAATCAATACGGTTGCCAGCACCCGCTCTTCCGAGGGCGAAGATGCCTCACCGAGGATGAAACGCTGCATCTCATCGCAGATCGCCATCGCGTCGCCAAACCAGGGCAGGTGGTCGTCACCTTCCAGTATCGCCAGCCTATTGTTGGGAATGTTCTCAGCGAAGAACCGGGCGCCGGCCTGTAGATCGGGCCGGTCACCGTCGCGTACGACGACAAGCGCTGGCGCGGAGATTACCGGTACGACCTGCCGCATATCGATTTCATAGTTCAGGCGCGAGATCGCTACCATCGAGGATGGGCTGGCGCTTTGCAGAAGCAGCCGGTTGAAATGCCCCCTCTCGACTGTGTCCCGCGCCATCTCCGGCGAGTACATGTCGAGTTCCTCGATGTTCCCCCATTGCATCTCGGTGTCCTGCAACCAGCGCTCGAAGTCTCCACGCCGGGAACCGAGCTGCCAGTCGGGTTTCCAAGCGGAGCAAGGCGTGCAGCCGAGCAGGATGATCGAACGTGTTCGTTCCGGGTAGGTCGCCGCGAACATGCAGGTCATACTGCCACCCTCGCTGACTCCGAAGAGGCTGGCCGTCTCAGAGCCCGCGGCATCCATCACTGCTCGAATGTCCTCTGCCCGCTGCTCAAGCGTCGGCGAACCGACATCCCGGTCAGAGAGCCCGGAGCCCCGCTTGTCGAATACGATAAGTCGCGAGAAACTGGCCAAACCTTCCAAGAAAGCTCGGTAGCGAGGGCTCTCCCACATCATGTCTATGTTACCGAGCCAACCAGTGGCATAAATTAGGTCAATGGGGCCGTCGCCGACGACTTGATAGGCGATGGCGACCCCGTCCGTCCGGGCAAATCTAGTCTCTGGTCGTTCCATTCAGTATTCTTCACACGTGTTTCATGGTCTACGTTGCACGCAGCCAGAGCGCTGTTCAAGCCAAACCAAGGCAGGAGCAGCGATGTGGGCTTTCTCCAGGAATGCGACGTGGTATAAAGTAACCTAACGAAAGACCGGTCAGAATCGGTTTGTGGGCATTGGCACCTCGATCTCGATCGGTCGCTTCGTCCGCGACCCGGTCGTTCAGCGTGAGACGAGACCACGGTTCCTGACAAAATCAGTCGGGTGGTGGCAGGGAGCCCAACGCAGACCTTGCATCTAGTTGCAACTGCCCATTCGCAGAGGCGACTGGCGCAGAACGCGCAGTTAGCCGCGCGGCAGACCCAATTCGATAATTCTCTCGTTTGCGCCATTGCGGTCTCCGATCTCAAAAAGCGCCGCAGATTTCGGAAACGGAAAGATTGTGCGGTACGCCGCAAGCGTCATATCGGGCCGCATCTTCAACGCAGACTGAATACATTGCCCTGCAGCATCTGCATTCCCATCCGCCAACTCTGCGAAGGCCGTAAGCAAATGCGTGTACCATGCCGTGCCCGGAAGCCCCGATGCGGCACGTGCGGAGGCCATGAACTCTGGATCGTTGTGATCGAGGCGATCAATCAACAAGCCGACCGTCACGACGTTCTGAAACGCATGTGCAGTGGGGTCCTTGGGGCTAAGACGCAACGCTGTCCGACCGGCTTCTGCCATCCTCATCCCGTCAGGTTCTTTCTTAAACATTTCAGCGAGACCCAACGCATGATGACAAAATGCGCTGTTGGGGTTCAGTGCAGTTGCTAGATTGACGGCATCGGTGGCCTCCTTGGACTGTCCAGACATGGCTAGTAAGACGCCGTGCGCAGCTTGTGCGATTTCTAGACGGTCATCGATCTCAAGAGCCTCGCGCGCCCATGCCAGACCTTCGCGTATTGGCCCAGCCGGGTCTTGCAATCCGGCGCCAACCCGGATGTTCATCAGTCGAGCAAGCAAGGCGCGCGGAAGGGCAAAGTTCGGGTCGGCTTCGGCTGAGTGCTTCAAAAGTGTTTCCGCTTCATCCGTCGCCTGCGCAGTATACTCGGCAAGCCGCGACCAGCCGCGCTGACACAGTTCCCACGCAGTCAGGCTCTCTGTTGGGCGCGACCGTGCAAGACGCCGCTCATGTGCACCCAGTTCCGGCTCTACGGCGGTGACGATAGCTTGGGTCATCTCATCTTGTAGCTCGAAGAGATCATCCAGCGTCCGGTCCCAGCGGTCTGCCCAGACATGTGCGCCAGTGCTGGCCTCGATCAGCTGCGCTGTTACCCGGAGCCGGTTGCCACCCCGCCGCACCGAGCCCTCCACCACGTATCGCGCGCCGAGTTCCTCACCGACCCGACGGATATCCGTCGCTTGTCCCTTGTAGGCAAACGTCGAGTTGCGGGCGATAACCATCAGCGAGCGGAATCGGCTGAGTTCGGTGATCACGTCCTCTACGATGCCATCCGCGAGAAACTCCTGATCGGCATCCGAGGACATGTTGTCAAACGGCAGCACGGCGATGGAGGGGCGCTCGGCCCGTTTGGCGTTGACCAGAGGCGCATCGGCTCCGGCGACCTCCACGCGCCAGACCTCGACAGGGTCCGGCATGTTTTTGACGGTTTGCGGACCAAGCGCGGTCATCTGCGCCTCCACACGCCCGTTTGCCTGATCGTAAACACTGCGCGAAATGCACAGCCCGCCCACCGGAGCGAGGCTTTCAAGCCGAGCCGCGACGTTCACCGCGTCACCGAGCACATCGTCGCCATCGATCACTACATCTCCGAGATTGATACCGACCCGGAACCGCAGGCGCTGGTCTTCCGGAGCCAGGGCTTCCTGAACCCGCATCTGTCGCAATACCTGCAACGCTGCGCGGATCGCTTTAACAGGGGAAGGGAACTCCACGAGCAGCCCATCCCCCATGGTTTTGATGATCCTGCCGCCCGCTTCGGCGATGGCCGGGTCAATCACCTTGATGCGGGCAGAGTGGAGACGTTCGATCACCCCTTCCTCATCCAACGCCATCAGGCGGGAGTAACCCGCTAGATCAGCGGCGAGGATGGTCGTTAGTTTGCGGTCCATGAAGATAGAAGTAACGCAGTCTGGGGATGCAAACCAGAGAACAATCATTGGTCATTTGCTGCGCAGCGGCGGACGGCGGTTTCGTCCCGCGGTGCAGTCGGTCGCCCGTCTTGCCACGCTGCACAGTGCGCGAACGGCCGGATCGGTGAAGCTGCGTTGCAGCGGCGCGGCGCCCAGGGAACAGTCGCCGTCGACCCGCGCCATCATAGGCTATGTCCGCATACCGCGCATTGCACTAGTTCGTTCGGCGTGCAGCAAGCGACGCGATGGGCTCGAGGCCGTCGTTGAATCCCGTTTCACCCAACGACCGCTTCCGATTACCGAAAGTCCGCAGAGCCGACCAGCCGGTTGATCACAGGGAAGAACCTGCGCCCTGCGAACGACTGCTTCCGGAGCCCGCCTCAAGTTGGCGCTGCTGCACCGCCGTAAGGCGGCTTCGAGCCCAAAGCAGCCATATCGCAAACGCAAATTGCTGGAGCAAGACATGATCAAGACCGCAGTTCTTGGGTGTTGTCGGATTGGGGTTTTTGCCTCACTGGACCCAAAAGTACAGGTCTCTAGCCGCGCGTGTACCAACCATTGTCAACGTAAAGCGCGGAGCCGTTCACGAAACTTGCTTCGTCCGACGCAAGAAACAGGACGGCGTGGGCAACCTCCTCGGGTTCGCAAATGCGCCCTTGGGTCGCTGCAAGATCGCCGTCTTCCCAGTGCTGGCCCTGCGCATCCAGTTCGGCGATCTCTCGCAGACCATGTGCGGTTTTCACGAAACCCGGACAGACGGCGTTGCACCGGATGCCCTGCTCGCGATATTCGACCGCGATGGCGCGTGAGAGCTGCAGGACAGCCCCTTTCGTCATGCAGTAGAGCGACTCGAGTGCATATCCCAACTCAGAAGCGATCGAGGCGGTTATGACGACGGACCCACCACCATTCGCGACCATCTCCGGCAAGGCGCGCCGACACACTAGAAAGGCAGACCGCACGTTTATGTCCATGAGCCGGTCATAGTCCTCCTCGGTGGAGTCGTGGAGCGGTTTGACGATGATTGTGCCAGCGTGATTGAAGAGCACATCGTAGGGGCCAACCTCCGTCTTGATTGCGTCAAAGGCGCGGTCGACATCTACGGACCTGGCGACATCGGCCTGAAAGAACCAGGCCTCTCCGCCGGCGTCGTGGATCATCTTAACGGTTTCGCGGCCCGCCTCTTCCTGAATGTCGATGATGGCAACGCGCGCGCCCTCATTGGCGAACAGAAGAGATGTGACGCGCCCCATGCCTGCGGCTCCACCCGATATCACCGCCGTCTTTCCAGCCAGTCTTCCGGTCATGTTCGTCTCCCTTGCTGCGTACTCAGATGCATTCGCCACCATCGACCACAAAGGCGTGACCGGTCATGAATGACGATTTGTCCGACGCCAGAAATACGATGGCATCCGCGATTTCGTCGACAGTACCGAAGCGGCCCATTGGGATAGCATCGCGGATGTATTCCTCCAGCTTGTCGCGTCCGCCCATCTGAACTTCGAAACCGAGGTTGAAGGGCGTGTCGATAAACCCGGGACAGAGCGCATTGAACCGTATGTTTTCCTTTGCGTAATCGGCAGCCATCTGGCGCGTCATCGCGAGAACCGCGTGCTTTGTCGTGGCATAGGCAATCATCTCGCGATCGTACTGAACGCCGGAATTCGAAGATGTGATGATGATGCTTCCCCTTCCCTGACGACGCATCGGAGCAAGCGCCGCCTGCGCGGCAACAAAGTGGGACCGCACGTTGAGCCTCCAAGACAGGTCCATGTCCGCGACCGCGACCTGTTCCAGCTTGCCTTCGATCTGAACGCCTGCGTGTGAATGAAGGATATCCAGCCTCCCTTCGTCCCGCGCCACGTCGGCGATCGTCGCGACCAGTTCAGCATCATCCGTGACGTCGACCTCAAGCGCCCTCGCCTTGTGACCCTCGTTCACGATGCGTTTCGCGACCTCTGTGGCAGCCGCTCCGTCTTTGTCCGTGACCACGACCATTGCTCCTTCGCGTGCAAGGGCCTCGGCTCCGGCAGCGCCGATCCCCGAGCCAGCAGCCGTTACGAAAGCAACGCGATTTTCCAGCAGCATTGAAACCTCCCAGGTTTTTTGCTCTCAGCGCTTGTCGCCGCGCCGTAGAATCAGTTGTGCGATCACCAGAAGGACGAGCGATGCAAGCATCACCATCGTCCCGATGGCGTTGACCTCAGGTGTCACCCCGCGCCGGATCGAAGAGAAAATATAGATGGGCAGCGTCGTCTCGGAGCCGGCAACGAAAAAGGCGATGATGAAATCGTCGAAGCTGAAGGTGAAACTCAGCAGAAACCCGGCCAGAATCGCCGGTGCGATCAGCGGAAGCGTTATAAGCCGAAACGTGCGCAAGGGCGGTGCATAAAGGTCTGCAGAAGCCTCGGACAAGGCTCCCTCAAGTCCCTGCAGACGGGCACGTACTATCAGGACGACCAGCGCAAGTGTGAACATTGTATGCGCGGCGATGAGGGACGGCATGCCCATCGACAGGGCCGGCGGCTCGCGGCCTTCGGGCCATATACTGGCCAGCCACGGGTTGACCACGTCGAAAACGGTCACCAGCGCGATGAGAGTCGCGATCCCGATTACGATGCCTGGGATCATTACGGCGATGTAGATAATCGCATCGAAGAATGCGCGCGCCGGTCCTCTGATCCCTTGCAGGCCAACCGCCGCCAGCGTGCCAAGAATGCTGGCCAGTGTTGCTGACACGAAGGCCACAAAGAGGCTGTTGCCGAGCGCGTCCATCACGAAGGGGTTGTCGAGGGCCCGCCCGTACCACTTGAGAGAAAACCCTTCGAACTGACTTGCACTGCGGCCCGCACTGAAACTGAAGAGCGCAATGATAGCGATCGGTGTGTAGAGGAACACATAGACGAAAAGGGAGTAGATGCGCATCGATCAGGCCCTCACATGATCGACACGTCTTCACGCGTGGCGCTCAGGCGCGCGATAAGACGCATGTAGACCGTGACCGTCACCAGCATGACGAGAATGAGCATGACCGCCACTGCCGAGCCAAAGGCCCAGTTTCTGGATTGCAGGAAGAGATCGACCAGCGCATTGCCGACGAAAAAGACCTTGCCGCCGCCAAGAAGGGCCGGGATCAGGAATTCGCCCATCAGCAGGATGAAGACCAACATACACCCGGTTGCGATGCCCGAGATGGACATCGGCAGCGTGACCCTGAGAAAGGTCGTGAACGGCCTCGCCCCGAGATCGGACGAGGCTTCCAAAAGCCGTTTGTCGAGACGATCCAGCGCCACGTAGATCGGAAAAACCATAAGCGGCAAGTAGCCGTAGACGATGCCGACGGTGACCGCGAAGGGCGTGTAGATCAACCGTACCCCCTCGATGCCGAAGGTTTCGAGAAGTGCGGGCAATCCCTGTCCGCCCAAAATGAAAATCCACGCATAGCTGCGGATCAGGATCGAGGTCCAGAACGGTACGATCACCAGAACGAGCAGGATCGTCTTCCATCTGGGGTCTGTTCGTACGGCAAGCTGATAGGCCAGTGGATATGCGATGATCAGCGCCGCCAGAGTTCCCAACGGAGCGAGTGTGAGAGTGTTCTTGAAAGCGGTGAAGCGCGCTGGCAGGTTCGCATATTGCTCGAAGGTGAAAGCGGGCACCCAGCCGCCGGCAGGTGCCCGCTCTCCAAAACTGAAGATCAGCACAACGGAGAGCGGAAGCACGAGCATCACCAGCAGCCAGGCACCCGCAGGTGCGACCAGAAGCCAGTTCCTTTCGCGCTCCGTCATCCCTTTCGTCCGATTAGGCCGACTTGAAGCGCGCGAGCAACTCGGCGCGGTTCGGGTCGGTCAGGGTTGCCGCAGCCCCGAATTCGAGCGCATTAAGGCGCTCTGCCGCCGGATAAAGGATCGGGTCGTTCAAGATCTCTTCCGGCAACAAGGCGTTCGTGCGGCTGTCCGCGACCGGATAACCATGGGCAAGGACTTCTCGCGCATTGACCTCAGGATCGAGCATGAAGTTGATCAGCGCATAGGCCGCTTCCATGTGCGGTGCGCCTTTGGGGATGGCGTAGTAGTCGCTCCAGAGTTCACCACCCTCCTTGCCCAGCGCAAAGGCAATCTCGGGGATGTCGGTATTAAGTTGCTTGCCGTCACCGGTCCAGCAGATGGTAAGCCAGGCGTCACCCGACCGCATTGCGGGCTGGTAATCCGACGTGATCGCGAAGAGGTGCGGTTTGACGTCGATCAGCAGTCTTTCGGCATCTGCCAGTTCCGCCGCGTCGACTGAGTTGAATGAATATCCGTGATAATTCAGCGCAGCGCCGATGGTGGTCAACTGATAGTCGTGCACCATTGTGCGGCCGGAGAAGTCATCCATCGTGCGATCGAAGAAGTCTTTCCAGCTGTCGATGGCGGCACCGCCGTTGTGCGACGTGTTGCTGGCGATACCGGTGGTACCCCAGTTCTTCGGCACCGCATAGACGACCCCGTCAACGATCCCGGCATCGGCAAAGCGGGGATCGAATGCATCCGGGTCATAGTTCGGAAGTTTCGACAGATCGAGCGGCTCGATCAAGCCCTCCTCAACATAGGTCGTGATCGTGTAGTTCGTTGGAACGTAGACGTCCCAGCCGCTGCCCCCGGCCTGAAGCTTTGCCAGCATTTCCTCGTTCGAACCAAAGACGTTCACCTGTGTGAAAGCGCCTGTCTGATCAGTGAAGATCTCGAAGTTCTCAGGATCGTGATAGTTCGGCCAAGTCGCCAGAACGACACGGTCGCCGATATGGCTGCCGGCCAGCGCGCGTGACGGGCTGAGGCCGGGAAGTGCGCCGGCCATCACGGCCGACGCGGTGCCAAGCCCTGTGACGCCAAGGAAATGTCGCCGCGTGACCGAGCCATTTTCGTAGCGACGCAACTCTTCCATGAATTTCCGTTTTGAGATGTATGATTTGTCTTTCATGTCGTGTCTCCCAGTTGGATGGTTGCTGCTCTTTGACCTTCAGTCCGGCCTCAGGATTAGGGCGGCCTCAGGGGTCCAGTGGACCCAGACGGTGTCGCCTTTCCCGAGTGTCGATAAACCCACGTCCGCCTGACGAGGCGCAAGTGCGGTGATATTTCCAAGGTGTTCGTGACGGACGACGTACTCGGTGTGCTCGCCTAGGAAGATGCGGTTCTGCACCGTCGTCGGGAGTCCATTCGGTACTTCGGTTCGGCTCAGTCTGATCTGTTCTGGACGCACGCTGAGACAGCCTGCTTGGCCAGTGGAAATATCCCCGACAAGGGCGCAGGAATAGGTCTGTCCGTTGGCGAGCGTGATCGCGCTTTCACCGCTGGAGGCGATCTTGACCTTTCCGTCAAAGAAATTCGATGTTCCCACGAAGTCTGCGACATAGCGCGTGGTCGGGCGATCGTAGAGCTCCTGCGGGCTTCCCTCCTGAACGATCTCACCTGCGCGCATTACGCAAATCCGGTCAGACAACGACAGCGCCTCTTCCTGATCATGCGTGACAAGGATGAAGGTGATCCCCAACTGACGCTGGATATCCTGCAACTCGATCTGCATTTCCTTGCGCAGCTTTCGGTCGAGCGCGGCAAGCGGTTCGTCTAGCAAAAGCAGCTTGGGTTCGTTGACGATCGCCCGCGCAAGGGCGACACGCTGCTGCTGCCCGCCAGACATCTCCCAAATGCGACGCTTTCCGAATTCGCCCAGGCGTACGGTGTCGAGCACGCGTTGCACTCTGTCGGCGATTTCGGATTTCGGCAGTCTCGGCCGCCGCTGATCCAGCCCGTAAGCGATGTTCTGAGCGACGGTCATATGCGGAAAAAGCGCATAGCTCTGAAAGACCATGTTCACGGGTCGTCGGTACGGTTCGAGGTCGGAGACATCCTCGTTTCCGATCAACACCTGCCCTTCGCTTGGGGTTTCAAAGCCCGCCAGCATTCGGAGTGCGGTTGTTTTGCCGCAGCCTGAAGGGCCAAGAAAGGACAGGAATTCGCCCGACCCAATGCTGAGATCGATGTTATCCACCGCGACAAGCGACCCGAACCTCTTGGTGACGCCGCGCAACTCTGCGATGGGCGTCTCTATCCTTTCAGTGGGCTGTTCGTGATGCAGCAATGGCTTGCCTGAGCAGAAAAAACGAGGGATCGCGACTATAACGCGTATTCCACAATTAGTCGTGGAATATGCGTTTGTGTAAATATGCAATTCGTTATATGCCTTTTTTGATATTTGAGGGACGACATGCCGACAGACTGGAACTGCCAAGCCGCGCTGTGCCTCGATGCCGTTGGAACTTCATCCTTCGCCGAGACACTCGCCGATGGTCTGCGCAGCGTGGTGCCCTACGAATTCACAGTGATCTTCGGATACATGGGGAAAGAGCGGCCGCTGGCGCTCTTTGACGATTTCACCCCTGCGCGGCGAAAGCTCCACGTCGACGACTACCTTGAGGGCCCTTACCTCATTGATCCGTTCTTTCTGGCGAGCATCGGCGACACTCCGCAGGGTATCTGGCGATTGAAGGACATAGCGCCCGATCGCTTTTATCAGGGCGAGTACTATCGAAGCTACTATGCTCAGACCGGATTGGCGGAAGAGGTCGGTTTTCTGATCGACGTGGATTCTGAGCTCCAGATCGTTGTATCGCTCATGCGGACAGAGAAACAATTCAGCAAGGCCGAGATGCGCGCCTTGTCCGAGATCCAACCCATCGTCCAAGGATTGTGCCGCCATCATTGGTCGAGCGTTGACAGATCGGGCCAAAGCAAGACCTCGGACATCCTGAACCGGAAAGTCGCCGACGCCTTCAACACGATCGGCGATGGCGCTCTGACTGACCGAGAAAGCCAGATCGTTGAGCTGACGCTGCGTGGCCATTCTTCGGAGGCGATCGGCAGACTGCTCTCGATCTCGCCTGGAACCGTCCGCATTCACCGCCGGAACGTCTACGCAAAGCTAAGGATCAACTCGCAGGGAGAACTCTTTTCTCTCTTCCTCGATACTATCGGTGCCAGCTAGCTCGAATACATAAAGGACGCGGCACAACGCTGTGGTTTCGCCGTAAGCATATGTCTGCTTTGTCCGCGAAGCGGTCATAGGTCCGTCCGAAATTGCTGCGCCTCCAATGAAGGGCAGCTTTACTTTTTGTGGAGCAACCAATGATTGGTCGGGCAATTCTGCTGCTGGCCCACGCGATCCTTTCCCGGGACGAATTCTCCCGCGGTCCCTGAGACCGGCAACAATGAACAAGTCCCTGTATTCCGACATAATGATAGAGCTGGCGTCCAGACAACGGCCCACAAGGGTCAATGTCCGAGCGCCTTGTCACGCGATCTCGCCGATCTGTCACAAGTTTCGATCCGATGCTCATAAATATCAGCATGTTACCGGCCGCGGGTGTCACGGCTTTCTCGCCCCTGACCACATACATCCGGACCTTTGAGCCACACAATGATGCCATGAAGCCGGGCGTAGTAACGCGCCTTGCAACGAAGCCACGAGGCATTGATGGCGAAGATCACGCAAGAGCAATTGGCGGAGCGGTGGCACCTGTCGCCGCGCACGCTGGAACAATGGCGCTGGCTCGGGAAGGGCCCGCGTTTTCTCAAGATTGGCGCGCGCGTCCTTTATGACGAGACGGAAATCGAGGCCTACGAGAACGCTCAGGTCTGCAAGAACACCAACGGCCCCCTGCCGCAGGAGGGCCGGTAATGGCACACCGGCCGTCACCGAAACGCATCAAGACCCACCGCGTCTACGAGGTCTGGGAAGCGGCGGGCACCCTAGGCGTTCACCGCCAGACCGTCATCAGGTGGATCCGGCAGCACGGGTTGCCGGCGGACATCAGCCGCAAGCCCTGGTTGATTCGAGGTCGCGATCTCAAGGCCTTCCTGGGTCAG
>NZ_JBXWSF010000020.1:0-55215 GCF_059613285.1 Ruegeria sp. BHSB058
TCCCGATGGGTGTGGGATCGAACCTGATCGTTCGTGACGGCGGTCTGCGCGCGGTGGTGATCCGGCTGGGGCGGGGCTTTAACGGCATATCAGTCGAGGGCAATACAGTTGCCGCCGGGGCGGCCGCGCTGGACGCGCATGTGGCGCGCAGGGCGGCGGATGCGGGTGTCGATCTGACGTTTCTGCGCACCATTCCCGGCTCGATCGGCGGCGCGGTGCGGATGAACGCGGGCTGCTATGGCAGCTATGTGGCCGATGTGTTTCGGAGCGCGACCGTGGTGACGCGCGGCGGCGAGATTGCTGAACTGACCGCAGCCGAGCTGAACTTTCGCTATCGCCAGTCCGACCTGCCGGAAGGCGCGGTGCTGGTGTCCGCGACATTGCAAGGCCCCTCGGGCGATCCGGATGAATTGCACGCCCGTATGGACGCGCAACTGCAAAAGCGCGACGAAACCCAGCCCACCAGGGATCGCAGCGCCGGGTCCACGTTTCGCAACCCGGCCGGGTTTTCCTCGACCGGGCGGGAGGATGACGTGCACGACCTCAAGGCGTGGAAAGTGATCGACGATGCCGGTTTGCGCGGCGCCCGAAAGGGCGGGGCGCAGATGAGCGAGAAGCATCCCAATTTCCTGATCAACACCGGTGACGCAACCGCCGCAGACCTCGAAGGTCTGGGCGAAGAGGTGCGAAAAAAGGTTTACGAAACAAGCGGCATCACGCTAGAGTGGGAAATCATGCGGATCGGTGATCCGCTTAAAGAATAAGAGCCGAACCCGCCGACCAGAACAGGCAAAACAAGGCGGCGGATCAAAGGCATAACACAGCAGCACGGGCCATCGAATAAGGTCCGGGGACATTGAGGCGCACGAACGTGGGTAGGTCGAGCAGGACAAGCCCCAAAGTGGCGGTATTGATGGGTGGACCTTCGAAGGAACGCGAGGTCTCGCTCAGCAGCGGGCGCGAATGCGCTGCCGCCCTCAGGGGAGAAGGCTTTGAGGTGGTCGAACTGGACGCTGGTCCCGACCTTTATGCGCGCCTTCAGGAGATCAGGCCGGACGTGGCGTTCAACGCCCTGCATGGACGCTGGGGCGAGGATGGTTGTGTGCAGGGGCTGCTGGAATGGCTGCGCATCCCCTATACCCATTCCGGGGTTCTGGCCTCGGCGCTGGCGATGGACAAGCAGCGCAGCAAGGAGGCGTTCCGCGTCGCGGGCCTGCCGATTGCCGACAGCGTGATCGTGCCGAAATCGGCGGTGATGGCCGATCATGTCATGGCCGCGCCTTACGTGGTCAAGCCGAACAACGAGGGTTCCAGCGTCGGTATATATCTGGTGTTCGACGGTGCAAACTCGCCGCCGAAACTGTCGGAGGACATGCCCGATCAGCTGATGGTCGAACAATATGTGGCGGGCCGCGAACTGACCGTATCGGTGATGGATGGCCGCGCGCTGACCGTGACCGAGATACTGACCGACGGCTGGTACGATTACGACGCCAAATACAAGCCCGGCGGCTCGCGCCATGTGCTGCCGGCTGACATCCCGTCCGAGATTTTCGATCTGTGCATGGACCATGCCCTGCGCGCCCATGAGGTTCTGGGCTGCAAGGGTGTCAGCCGCACCGACTTTCGTTGGGATGACAGCAAAGGCCGGGACGGACTGTTTCTGCTGGAAACCAACACCCAGCCGGGCATGACGCCGACCTCGCTGGTGCCCGAGCAGGGCCAGCATTGCGGCATGAGTTTCGGCGAGCTGTGCGGCTGGATGGTGGAGGACGCCTCATGCGACCGATAATTCCTCATCGCGAGCTTGTGGCCTATCGGGAAAAGCCACTGACCGCCGGGGATGCCGCATTCGAGGCGGCGGGCACGCCCGAGGGCCGCGCCAAGCCCCGGTTCCGGCTGCGGTTGCCTGGCCGGTCGGGCCGCAAGGCCGATCCGGCCCCGTCACGGCTGAGCTTTCGCTTTCAGCGCTGGATGCTGACCCCCGGCATTCGGTTGGGGTTGCGCATGGGCATCCCTTTCACCGTCGTGTTCGTGGCCGGAACCGCGTTTTTCGCCGATGACCAGCGCCGCGCCGCAGTGCATGGTTTTGTTGCCGATCTGCGCACCTCGTTCGAGGAGCGCCCCGAGTTCATGGTCAACCTGATGGCCATTGATGGGGCGGGCACGAACCTGGCCGAGGATATCCGCGAGGTGGTGCCGCTGGATTTCCCGATCAGCTCCTTTGACCTGGATGCGGACCAGATCCGCGAGACTATCGCCGGGCTCGACCCGGTCAAGTCGGTGAGCGTTCTGATCCGGCCTGGCGGTATCCTGCAGGTGGACGTGGTCGAGCGCGAACCGATGGTGGTCTGGCGCACCCGCGAAGGGATCGAGCTGCTGGACGAAACCGGCGCGCATGTGGACAACATCGCCGCGCGGACCGACCGCTCTGACCTGCCGGTGATTGCCGGCGATGGCGCGGATGCCCATGTCGGCGAGGCGCTGGCGCTGATGCGTACGGCGCAGGCGCTGGGCGACCGGGTGCGCGGGCTGGTGCGCGTGGGCGAGCGGCGTTGGGATCTGATCCTCGACCGCAACCAGCGCATCATGCTGCCGACCGAGCGCCCGGTGCAGGCGCTGGAACGGGTGCTTGCGGTCAGCGAGGTGCAGGATCTGCTGGAGCGCGACGTGGCGGCGGTGGACATGCGTCTGGGATCGCGGCCAACCATAAGAATGAACGAAACCGCCAGCGCAGAATGGTGGAATACGGAAGTAACGGTAAAGAGCGGGCAATAGCATGATGATGACGGATCTGTATCAGTCACAACGGGCCATGCGGCAGATGCGGCGGCAGGCGATGCAACGGGGCGTGGTGGCCATTCTGGACGTGGGCAGTTCCAAGATAGCCTGCCTGGTGTTGCGTTTCGACGGGGCTGGAAAGCTGAGCGAGGACAATTCCATCGGTTCGATGGCGGGCCAGACCGGGTTCCGGGTGATCGGCGCCGCGACGACCCGTTCGCGTGGGGTGCAGTTCGGCGAGGTCACCGCCATGCAGGAGACCGAACGCGCCATCCGTACCGCCGTGCAGGCGGCACAGAAGATGGCCGAGATCCGCGTCGACCATGTCATCGCCTGTTTTTCGGGGGCCAATCCCCGGTCTTACGGGCTGGACGCGCAGATCGATCTGGAAACGCAGATGGTCAGCGAGGCGGACATCGGGCGTGTCCTGAGCGCCTGTGACGTGCCGGAATACGGGGCGGGGCGCGAGGTGCTGCACGCCCAGCCGGTGAACTTTGCGCTCGACAACCGTTCGGGCCTGATCGACCCGCGCGGCCAGCTGGGTCAGACGCTGGCGGTGGACATGCATATGCTGACCGTCGACGCCTCGGCGATCTACAACCTTGTCCAGTGCATCAAGCGCTGCGATCTGGAACTGGCGGGGATCGCCAATTCGGCCTATGTCTCGGGCGTCTCGGCGCTGGTCGAGGACGAGCAGGAACTTGGCGCGGCCTGTATCGACATGGGCGGCGGCACCACCAGCGTGTCGATCTTCCTCAGGAAACACATGATCTATGCCGATTGCGTGCGCATGGGCGGCGATCACGTCACCGGCGACATTTCGATGGGGCTGGGCATCCCGGCCTCGGTTGCCGAGCGGATCAAGACAGTCAATGGTGGCGTGCATGCAACCGGCGCCGACGACCGTGACCTGATCGACATCGGCGGCGATACCGGCGACTGGGAACACGACCGTCGCACCGTCAGCCGGGCGGAACTGATCGGCATCATGCGCCCAAGGGTCGAGGAAATCCTCGAAGAGGTGCGCATGCGCCTTGATGCCGCCGGATTCGAACACCTGCCCAGCCAGCAGATCGTGCTGACCGGCGGCGCCAGCCAGGTCACCGGCCTTGACGGGCTGGCCAGCCGCATCCTTGGTCAGCGCGTGCGCCTGGGTCGCCCGCTGCGGGTTCACGGCCTGCCGCAATCGGCCACCGGTTCGGGGTTTTCCTCGGCCGTGGGGCTCAGCCTGTTTGCGGCGCACCCGCAGGATGAATGGTGGGATTTCGAAGTGCCGTCGGATACGTTCAACACCCGCCCGTTCAAGCGGGCGGTGCGCTGGTTCAAGGACAACTGGTAGTCTGAACGCGCGCTCAGCCCGGCCAGGCAAAGGACCGGGCCGAGCGCATCATCGCGTCGATGGCGGGCGGGAACCTGCGCCCCGGCACCGTGACCATCGCGATCTCGCGGCTTACCTCGGGCTCGGACAGCGGGCGCTGGATGAGGCCGGGCAGGGTTACCGAATATTCCGGCATGAAGGCAAAGCCGATCCCTGCCAGAACCATCGCCTGCACCCAATCCTCGCGTTCCGACCGGAAGCGGGCATAAAGTTCGATACCGTTCTGTTCGCAGACCCCCGTTACCATTTCCCGCAATTCGCAGGCCAGGCGATCGACATAGTCCTGCCCCGAGAGATCGGCGAGGGTGACCGCATTGCGCGCCCTCAGCGAATGGTCGGGGGGCAGGACCACCACGTAGCGCTCGGAATAGAGCGGGTGCACCCGGAACCGGTCGCGGACGTCGTCGGTCACGGTCATCACGACGGCGTCGAGTTCGTCATCGGCCAGCAGCCGTGACAGTTCGGGGGCCGGGGCCTCGCGCACCGCCATTTCCATGCCCGGATGGTTGCGCTTGAACTCGGCCAGGAACCGCGCCAGCCGCACATGGCCGACCGTCGCCATCACGCCCAGCCGGATCGGCGCCTTGTCCAGCAGGCGGAAATTCTGCGCCAGCATCCGGGTGGCTTCGGTTTCCTCCAGGATATGCTCCAGATGCGGCAGCATCGACCGCCCGAACTCGCTCAGCAGGATACGCCGCCCTTCGCGATGGAACACCGCCGCGCCCAGTTCCTGTTCAAGCGCCTTGATGCCCTTGGTCAGGGCAGGTTGCGACACGTCGCATTCTTCGGCGGCCTTGGTGAAATTCAATGTACGCGCCGCCGACAGCACGTACCGGACCTGAGACATTTCCATGTGACCTGACCCCCCTTGCGACCCCTTCATCAAAGGATACCGCAAAATGCCCAAACCGTCAGTTATCAATCCATAACGTGGGGCCGGTGGTCGATGACGGGTGGCGGTGTTTCAATGGTCGCATCAACCGCAACACCGGACGGGAGGAAACTGACATGTCGGTATTCATGGTGGAACGCAGTCTCAAGGGGATCAGCATGGAGGATCTGGCCGGCGCACAAAAGGCGGCGATCAGCACGGCGGAATCCATGCGCGGGCAGGGGGAGCAGATCAACTATATCCGCACCACCTTTGCGCCCGAGGATGGCCGCTGCATGTGCCTGTTCGAGGGCCAGAACGCCGACCAGGTAAAGCGCCTGAACGACACCGCGGGCCTGCCCTATGACAAGATCGTGCAGGCGCTCGATCTGACCCCGTAATTCCGACCGGGGCGCGCGGCGATTTCTTTGCGCCGCGCCCCTATTTGTCCGGTGACAGCCGAAGATCACCATGTTACATATCACATGAGCGCCCGCAAAAGAGGCGCCGCAGAGGGTCGGGCAGGCCCGCGAACATGAAAAGAGATCGCTGATTCCCGTAATGTCGCATTGCGGGCTAAACTTTTTGTTGTGCCGCGTGTGCACCTTCCCCCCATATTTGCGCAAATTGGCGAAATGCCGCGTGTTGAGATGCTGAATCTTCCATATTTTGTGGCAGATTTGCGTTTTTGGCGTGACGTTTGGAAATTGCATATGTAGGATTGGCTGTGGATAGGTCAGAAAAATCCCGCGTTTTGCGGGCAAAAAATACAGGCGGACAGAGCATGACATTGAATCTTTCGATGCCCGGGCAAGAAGAACTGAAGCCACGGATTACGGTTTTCGGCGTCGGCGGCGCTGGCGGCAATGCCGTCAACAACATGATTGAAAAACAGCTTGAAGGCGTCGATTTCGTTGTCGCCAACACCGACGCACAGGCGCTGCAGCAAAGCCAGTCGTCGGCGCGCGTGCAGCTGGGCGTCAAGGTGACCGAAGGGCTGGGCGCGGGCGCGCGTCCCTCTGTCGGCGCGGCGGCGGCCGAGGAAAGCATCGAACAAATCGTCGATCATCTGGCCGGGGCGCATATGTGTTTCATCACCGCTGGTATGGGCGGCGGCACCGGTACCGGCGCGGCCCCGATCATCGCACAGGCTGCGCGTGAACTGGGCGTGCTGACCGTCGGTGTGGTGACCAAGCCTTTCCAGTTCGAAGGCGCCAAGCGCATGCGTCAGGCCGAGGACGGCGTCGAGGCGCTGCAGCAGGTGGTCGATACTCTGATCATCATCCCGAACCAGAACCTGTTCCGCCTCGCCAACGAAAAGACCACGTTCACCGAGGCCTTCTCGATGGCCGATGACGTGCTGTACCAGGGCGTCAAGGGCGTGACCGACCTGATGGTGCGGCCGGGCCTGATCAACCTCGACTTTGCCGACGTCCGCGCGGTGATGGACGAGATGGGCAAGGCGATGATGGGCACCGGCGAAGCCGATGGCGAAGACCGCGCTGTTCAGGCCGCCGAAAAGGCCATCGCCAACCCGCTGCTGGACGAAATCAGCCTGCGTGGCGCCAAGGGCGTGCTGATCAACATCACCGGCAGCCACGATCTGACGCTGTTCGAGCTGGACGAGGCCGCTAACCGCATCCGCGAGGAAGTAGACCCGGATGCCAACATCATCGTCGGCTCGACGCTGGACCCGGCCATGGAAGGCACCATGCGCGTGTCGGTCGTTGCCACCGGTATCGACGCATCCGACGTGCATGCGGAAGTTCCCGTCGCCCGCCGCCGGTCGATGTCGGCCCCGCTGACGCAGAAGACCTCTGCCGAGGAAAAGGCACCGGTTGCGGCTGAACCCGCGCCTATTGCCGCCGAAACCCGGCCCGAGCCTGTGGCCGAGCGCGAACCTTCGCTGTTCGAGGCATCCGAGCCCGAAGAAGAGACCCACATCGCCTCCGGCTTTGACGACGAACCCGAAACGATGGAAGACGACGGCCTGCCGCCGCCCGCCTATCAGCCCAGGGTTCCGGAATTCGAACCGCAGGTCGACAGACACGAAGAAGCGGCCGAGTCCTTTGTCGCGCCGCGCGCTCCGGCACCGGGAACGCCGTCTCCGGAAGCGTTGCAGCGGCTTCAGGCCGCGGTCAAGAAAGTGCCGTCGTCGCAACAGCGCCGCCCCATGGTCGACCCCGTGCAGGCAAAGCCCGAAGTGCCCCACGAAAAGTCGCGCTTTGGCTTCAACAAGCTGATCGACCGGATGACCGGACACGCTGCCGACACGCCGTCGCAGCCGGTGCGCCACCAGCCGCCCGTGCGCCATCGTGACGCTACGGCACCCGCGCATGACGAGGCGGATCCCGAGCAGGAGCGCATCGAAATCCCCGCCTTCCTGCGGCGTCAGGCCAACTGAAAGCGGTAACAAATTAAGTATCCGGGGTCGCCGCTGGGCGGCCCCTTTTCTTTGCGATTCAGATGGTTATATCGCTGTGAGCAGGGTTCTGCCGATCTGTTACACACTTGTTTCATTCGGTTACAAAGAGTGAATTGTACGTAACTGCCCGGTCCCTTAACTGATTTGCCAACACAGCCCCTTGAGGTTGGACACGGCTCGCAGAGGCATATCTTGCAAAATACGCTCAAATCTCCGGTCACGTTCAAAGGCGTCGGCCTGCATGGCGGCCAGCCTGCCACGATGGTCCTGCGCCCGGCGGCTGCCGGTCACGGCATCTGGTTCAAACGCACCGATATTGAGCTTGGCAATGCGATGATCCCGGCCTCGTACGACGTGGTCGAGCGCACGCCGCTTTGCACCCGTCTGGTGAACGAGGCCGGTGCCTCGGTTTCGACGGTCGAGCATATCATGGCGGCGTTGGCCGGATGTGGTGTTCACAACGCGCTGATCGAAATCGACGGCCCCGAAGTGCCGATCATGGATGGCTCGTCCCTCGACTTCGTGCGCGGGATCATGGCGCGCGGCGTGCGTCAGCAGGCCAGCCCGGTTCTGGCCTTCGAGGTGCTCAAGCCAGTGACCGCGCAGCGCGAAGGCGCGCAGGCCACCCTGCTGCCCGCCGACGGGCTGACGATCGAGTTCCACATCGATTTCGAGGACGAGGCCATCGGCCGTCAGACCAAGACGCTTGATATGCGCAACGGATCATTCGCGCGCGAACTCAGCGATTGCCGCACGTTCTGCCGCCGCTCGGATGTCGAAGCGATGCGTGCCAACGGCCTGGCGCTGGGCGGCACGCTGGACAACGCGGTTGTGGTTCAGGGTGCCGAAGTGCTGACCCCGGGCGGCTTTCGCCACGCGGACGAGGCGGTGCGCCACAAGATGCTGGATGCGCTGGGTGACCTTTACCTCGCGGGGGGGCCGATTCTGGGCCACTACATCGGTGACAAGTCCGGTCACACGATGACCAACACGCTTTTGCGCAAGCTTTTCGAGACGCCGGGCGCGGTACGCCCCGTGCTGTGCACGCCCGAACAGGCCGCACGCCTGCCGGGACAGGGACTTGTCTGGGCGGAAATCCCCGAAGTCGCCTGACACCCAATCTTGATCGCGGCAAATCAGCGAAGGCGTTGATAAGGCGTTTTGCACCGGAATTTTATGTGCTAGACCGAAGCCCGATCAGGGGTGAACCCAGCGACAGTAGAAGGCAAGGATGGGCGGTATGGTTGGCAGCAAAGCGGCAGTCAGGCTTGCGGGTGCGATTCTTCTGACGGTTGCTCTGGCGTCATGCAGCGGGTTCGCCCGGCGGTCGGCAGACCGCACGCAGAATCTTGAAGGCTATACACCGGAACAGATCTTCGCCCGTGGCGAATACGAGCTGGCGCAAAGCCGCGAGGACGATGCGGCGTGGTATTTCTCGGAGATCGAGCGGCTTTATCCCTATTCGGACTGGGCGCGGCGGGCATTGATCATGCAGGCCTTTTCGTATCATTCCGACAAGAACTATGAGGAAAGCCGCGCCGCCGCGCAGCGTTACATCGATTTCTACCCGGCGGACGAGGACGCGGCCTATGCCCAGTATCTGCTGGCGCTCAGCTATTACGACCAGATCGACGAGGTGGGCCGTGATCAGGGCCTGACCTTCCAGGCGCTGCAGGCGCTGCGCACGGTGATCGAGGTCTATCCCGACAGTGAATACGCCACCTCGGCGATCCTGAAGTTCGACCTGGCCTTTGACCATCTGGCTGGCAAGGAGATGGAGATCGGGCGGTTCTACCTGCGCAAGGAACATTACACCGCCGCGATCAACCGCTTCCGCGTCGTGGTCGAGGATTTCCAGACCACCACCCACACCGCCGAGGCGCTGCACCGCCTCGTCGAGGCCTATCTGTCATTGGGGCTGGTGGACGAGGCGCAATCCGCAGGCGCGATCCTGGGCTACAACTACCAATCCAGCGAATGGTACGAGAGCAGCTACAAGCTGCTGACCTCGCGCGGGCTGAAACTCAAAGCGAGTGGCAACAACTGGCTCAGCCAGATCTACCGCCAGTCGATCAAGGGACAATGGTTGTAAGCGTCATGCCGACGGGTCTGGGAGACTAGGGCCGATGCTGCGGGCGCTTGATATTCGCGACATGCTTATCATCGACCGGCTTGAGATGTCCTTTCAGCCGGGCCTCAACGTACTGACCGGCGAGACCGGGGCGGGCAAATCCATCCTGCTTGATTCGCTTGGGTTCGTTCTGGGCTGGCGCGGGCGCGCCGAGCTGGTCCGGCAGGGCGCGGAACAGGGCGAGGTCGTGGCCGAGTTCGATTTGGCCGAGGGCCACCCGGCCCTTGCAGTGCTGGCCGAGGCAGGCATCCCGGCGGGGGAGGCGCTGATCCTGCGTCGGGTCAACACGGCGGACGGGCGCAAGACCGCCTGGGTCAACGACCGCCGCTGCTCGGGCGACGTGTTGCGGGCGCTGTCGGAAACGCTGATCGAACTGCATGGGCAACACGACGACCGGGGTTTGCTGAACCCGCGTGGTCATCGCGCGATGCTCGACACGTTTGCCGGTCTGGACGCCGATCTCGGCGCCGTACGCGGCGCGTGGGCGGCCCTGTCGCGCGCCCGCAAGGCGCTGGAGGAAACCGAGGCGGCGGTGAATGCCGTCCGCGCCGAGGAAGATTTCCTGCGTCATGCCGTGGGCGAGCTGGACAAGCTGGACCCGCAACCGGGCGAGGATGCCGAGCTGGACGCCCGGCGCCGGATGATGCAGGGCGCCGAACGTATCCGCGACGACGTGGCCCGCGCCTTTGACCTTTTGGGCGGCGATGGCGCCGAAGGCGCGATGGGCGACGCATTGCGCTGGCTCGAAGGCGTGTCGGACAAGGCGGGAGGTCAGCTGGAACAGCCGATCGCCGCCCTTGGCCGCGCCCTGATCGAGTTGGGCGAGGCGCAGGACGGTGTCGGCGCGTGCCTTGAGGCGCTGGATTTCGATCCTACCGAACTGGAACGGGTCGAGGAACGCCTGTTTGCGATCCGCGCGCTGGCCCGCAAGCACGATATTGCCCCCGACGATCTGGGCGGGTTTGCCGAAACGCTGCGGGCGCGGCTGAACCAGCTTGAGGCCGGCGATACCGCACTGTCGGATCGCCGCGCGGCGCTGATGGCGGCGCAGCGCGCCTATGACACCGCCGCTCGCGCCCTGACCGCCGCCCGCGCCGAGGCCGCGGGGCGTCTTGACCAGGCGGTGATGGCCGAACTTGCGCCGCTCAAGATGGAACGCGCGGTGTTCCGGACCGACATGACCGAGGCCGAGCCGGGCCCCGAGGGCCGCGATATGGTGGCCTTTACCGTGGCCACCAACCCCGGCGCGCCTGCCGGGCCGCTCAACAAGATCGCGTCGGGCGGCGAACTCAGCCGGTTCCTGCTGGCGCTCAAGGTTTGCCTGTCCGGCGATGACAGCGCCCGCACCATGATCTTTGACGAGATCGACCGGGGCGTCGGCGGCGCCACCGCCGATGCCGTCGGGCGCAGGCTGGCGTCACTGGCGCAGGACGGGCAGGTGCTGGTCGTCACCCATTCACCGCAGGTCGCGGCGCGTGCCGCGCATCACTGGCGGGTGCAGAAACAGGTCGAGGATGGCCAGACCCTGTCGACCGTGCTGCGGCTGGACCCGGACGAGCGGGTGGACGAGATCGCCCGCATGGTCGCGGGCGACACTATCACCGACGAGGCGCGCGCGGCTGCCCGCGCCTTGCTGCATGCCTGATCCGCGACCCTGCCGCAACGCGCGGGCCATAGTGTCGTGAACCGTCTTTTCTGTTAGGCCCTCGTGGCTTACTAAGGGATATCCGACGAACCGAGGGACGCGATGACACAGTCCACCCGCACCGTGTTGCGCAATCAGATTCAACAGGCCCTCGCCGCGATCAAGGATGCTTGGCGCGTGTTGCGCCGGCGCGGGCCCAGCCAGATCCAGTTCTGGTTCATCGCCCTTATGATCGGCATCGCCGCTGGCTTTGCCGCGCTGTTCTTTCGCAAGGGCATCGCCGCGCTGCAGGCCAATCTGTACGGAACCGACAACGTGCAATACCTGCACAGTTTCGCGGAAAAGCTGCCGTGGTACTGGATTCTGTTCATCCCGATCATCGGCGGTCTCGTGGTTGGCCTGATCCTGAATCATTTCACCGATGACGGGCGGGTGCGCTCGGTCGCCGACGTGATCGAAGGCTCGGCGCTGACCGATGGGCGGGTGGAAACCCGCGCCGGGATCGCGTCGATGGTGGCCTCGCTGATCACGCTCAGTTCCGGCGGCTCGTCGGGCCGCGAAGGCCCTGTGGTGCACATGGCGGGTGTGATCTCGACCTGGGTCAGCGACCGGATACATGCCGACGGCATTACCGGGCGCGACCTGTTGGGCTGCGCCGTGGCGGCGGCGGTTTCGGCCAGCTTCAACGCCCCCATCGCGGGCGCGCTGTTCGCGCTTGAGGTGGTGCTGCGCCATTTTGCCGTTCACGCCTTTGCCCCGATCGTCATCGCCGCTGTCGCGGGGACAGTGATCAACCGGCTGGAATATGGCGACGTGACCGAGTTCGTTCTGGACACGCCCGGTTCGCTGCAATTCTACGTCGAACTGCCCGCCTTTTTGCTGCTGGGGCTGATCTGCGGGCTGGTGTCGCTGCTGCTGATGCGCTCGATCTTCTTTGCCGAGGATATCGGTACCCACATCCAGAACCGCCTGTCGCTGCCGCGCTGGCTGCGTCCGGCGGTGTCGGGCGCAATGCTGGGCCTGATCGCCATCTGGTTTCCGCATATCATCGGCGTGGGCTATGAAACGACGATCCTTGCGCTGAGTGGCAAGCTGGCCCTGACCACGGCCATCGTGTTCGCGGTGGTCAAGACCGTGGCGCTGGCCATCACCATGGGCGGGCGCATGGGCGGCGGCGTATTTTCCCCGTCGCTGATGATCGGGGCGCTGACCGGGCTGGCATTCGGACATATCGCCACCGGGTTTCTGCCCGCCGTGTCGGGCACCGATGCGCTTTACGCCTTTGCGGGCATGGGTGCGGTTGCGGCGGCGGTGCTGGGCGCGCCGATCTCGACAACCCTGATCGTGTTCGAACTGACCGGTGACTGGCAGATCGGTCTTGCGGTGATGGTGTCGATCTCGATGTCCACCGCGCTGGCCTCGCGGCTGGTGGACCGGTCCTTTTTCCTGACCCAGCTGGAACGGCGCGACGTGCATCTGGCCGCAGGTCCGCAGGCCTATCTGCTGGCGATGCTGCGCGCGGGCGCGGTGATGCGCCCGCTGGGCGATCCGCGCGCGCTAAGCGCCGGGGAGTGCCGTGAACTGGCCGCTCAGGGCCTTTGCATCAGCGCCAGCTCGACGCTTGAGGCCGCGATGCCCTTCTTCGACCGTGACGACGTGGATTGCATTCCGGTGGTGATCCGCGAGGAGGACGGCACCGAAACACCGGTTGGCGTGCTTTATCACATCGACGCGCTCAAGGCCTATAACCGCGCCCTGGCCGCCACCGCGGCCGAGGAGCATTCGTGATCGGTCAGAGCTGCTCCACCTTCACCGAGTCGCTGAGAACGAAGGCCACGTGATCCTTGATCTCGGCCACGGGCGCGTCCGGGTTTTCATAGCTCCATGCCGCGTCGTTGGTGACGGACGACATGTTGACGATGTGAAAATAGGTCGCCTCGCCCTTGTGCTCGCAACTGGCGACCTTTTCGGACCGGTCCAGAAATGCCATCGCGATGTCGGCGCGGGGAAAATAGATGACAGGCGGCAGATCACCTTCGCTCAGCTCCAGCGCATTGGTCGTCTCGCCCAGGATTGCTCCGCCCGAACGTACGCTCCATTTACCGGGAGCCTTCCGAATCTTGATGTGATCAGTCATTCCTGTTCCTTCCGTATACGTATCAGAGCCTCGTTCGTGCCCTTTTCCTGTGACATGCAGATGTCAGATCGTTGAGGTCGCGGCATCCAACCACAGCCGGGCCTGTGCGCCAAGCCTCGGGCCGACCCTTTCCGCAACGTCGCGGTGATAGGCGTTGAGCCAGGCCCGTTCATCCGCGCTCAACATATCCACCACAATCAGCCGCCGGTCAATCGGGACATAGGTCAGTGTGCGCCAGTGCAGCATGGCGCGTTCGGCATCGCCGCCGGGCAGGGTGGGGGCCTCTTCCACCACGACGAGGTTCTCGATCCGGATGCCGAACGCTCCCTCGCGGTAATATCCCGGCTCGTTCGACAGGATCATTCCCGGCTCCAGCGGCACGTGGCTGAGGCGCGACAGGCGCTGCGGCCCTTCATGCACGCTCAGATAAGTGCCGACGCCATGCCCGACCCCGTGGTTGAAATCCTGTCCCGCCAGCCACAGCGGTGCGCGCGCCACGCATTCGATATCCCGCCCGGCCAGCCCGACGGGCCAGCGCAGCATCGACATGGCGATCATGCCTTTCAGCACGCGCGTGAAACAGGCTTTTTCGTCGTCTCCGACCTCGCCGATGGCAATGGTGCGGGTGATATCGGTGGTGCCGTCCAGATACTGTCCGCCGCTGTCCAGAACCAGAAGGTGGCCGTTTTCCAGCACGCTGTCGGTGTCCTCGGTCACCCGGTAATGCATGATCGCGCCATTGGGGCCGGTGCCAGCGATGGTGTCGAACGAGATTTCCCGCAACGCATTGTCCTTGCGGCGGCAACTTTCCAGCCGGGTGACCACCTGCGTCTCGCGCAGGGTTCCGGGCGCCTGGCCATCCAGCCAGCACAGCAGTTCCACAACTGCCGCCGCATCGCGCAGATGTGCCTCGGCAGTTCCGGCGATCTCGGCGGCGTTCTTGCGTGCCTTGGGCAGGGCGCAGGGGTCGCCGCCATCGACCAGCCGGTCGCCCAGTGTATTCGCCACGATCTGCGGCACCGTGCCCATGTCCACCTGCACCGGCCCAGCCAGGGCCTTGACCGCGGGCAGGAACCCGTCGGGATCGTGTACCGAAACCTGCGGCCCCAGATGCCCGCGCACCTCGCCGAGCTTTTCTGTCGCCATGAACAGGTCAACCCGGCCATCGCCGTGCAGAATGGCAAAGCCATGCGCCACCGGGTTGCGCGGAATGTCCGAGCCGCGAATGTTCAGCAGCCACATGATCGAATCGGGCAGGGTGATCACCGCAGCCTTGCGCCCCGCCGTGGTCATACCCCCGGCCAGACGGGCGATCTTGCTCTCAGAGCTTTCGCCGGCGAATTCGATCGGATGCGCCTTGACCGGGTTCATTGGCGGGGCGGGCTGATCGGGCCAGACCCGGTCCACCAGGTTTTCGCAGCGCACCAGTTCGATACCTGTGCCGTCCAGGTCCGCCAGCGCGCCCTTGATCTGACCCGCCGCATGCAGCCACGGATCGAACCCCACGCGCCCGCCATCCGGCAGCTTTTCCTTCAGCCATTGGGTCAGGCTGACATCCGGCCACGGCACCGGGGTAAACGCCGCTGCGACCTGCGCCTTGACCTGTGTGCGATAGCGCCCGTCCACGAATACGCCCGCCACGCCCCTCAGGGCGGCACAGAACCCGGCCGAGCCGGTGAACCCGGTCAACCAGGCCAGCCGGTCGTCATGGGCCGCCACATATTCCCCCTGATGGGCGTCCGCACGCGGGATCAGGAAGCCGTCCAGCCCGTGCTGTTCGATCTGCCCGCGCAGCGCGGCCAGCCGCGGCGGCCCCTGTTCCGGGCGGGCGGTCACTTCGAATGTCTGGAACATGGAGGCCTCGTTCGTCACTTGTCTTCGGCCGAAAGGTGCGGCGCGACGCGGGGAAAGTCCAGTCGCAAAGCCGTGCGCTCATTCGGCAAAAAAGCCGAGCAGCGCCCCAAGGTATTCATCCCACACCGCGTTGCCCGGCATCGGGATGTGGTTTGCGGTTTCCAGAACCATCAGCTCGGCATCGGGGATGCCTGCCGCAAGTTTCTGAGCCTCGGACAGGGGGTGAACATTGTCGTGCCGCGCGTGGATGATCAGCGTCGGGCAGCGGACCTGGGGCAGAAGCGGCAGCAGCGACTCGCGGTGAATGGCGTCGCGCACCTTAAGGATCGTCTGTTGTGAACTTGCACCGATCATGTTGCGCGCCATGTCGTGTACGGCGTCCAGCGGCCCTTCGGGGAAATAGCTGAGCATCATGGCGGAAACGAAGCTGATCTCAGGCGCGCTCCACCCTTCGGCAGCCAGCGCGCGCAGCGCGTCCGAACTCAGTTCCGGCGACCGCCGCCCGCGCCCTTCGGCATAGCCGCCGACGATGACAAGGCGGCGCACGCGGTCGGGGTGTTTCACGGCAACACGCACCGCCGACAAGGCACCGCCGGATTCCGAAAACAGTCCAAAACGCTCGAACCCGGCGGCGTCTGCCGCGGTTATCATGTTCTCGGCCAGAGCGTCGAACGAGAATTCCTCAAGCGCGCGATCCGACCGGCCAAACCCGATGGGATCGAAACGCAACAGCGTGTGATGCGCGCCAATTGCCTCGAACAGCGCGCGCTCGGATGGTGTGTTCCACTCGGCCTCGATGTCCGTCGTGTTGTATCCGCCGCGCACCAAAAGCGGCCCCGATCCGGTCACGGCATAGGCAAGCGATTTCCCCTCGGGCGTCTGCGTGTACCGGATGCGTTGCACCGATGCCGGTGCGGGCATGTCCTGCCCGACCTCGGCAACAGGGGCTACCCATTTGAGCCCCCGCCGGGCAACCGTGGCGATCACCCGTTGCGACTTGCCGTCATCGCCCACGGCCTTGCGGGCGGCGGCAATGCGGGCGCTGATGGCCGAGTCGGACACGATCCGGCCATGCCAGACCTCTTCGACGATCTCGTCCCGGCTGACCAGCCGCCCGGCGTTGCGCACCAGCAGATGCAACAGGTCGAACACCTGTGGTTCCACCGCAACCGGCGCGCCGTCGCACAGCAACAGGTGCTCCCTGGCGTCCAGAACATAGATGTCGAAACCGTACCGCATGTCGGGATAACACCCGTCTTTTGCCGATCCGGCAAGGTGTTACCGCAAAAACAGGGGTTTCTAAGGGAAATCCAAGGACCGTCTTCAAGCGGCAGGGGGGCGAGGTGCGCCATCCTGACAGCATCACTATTGGAGGACCCCGACCATGATGGCGCCGTTTGACACCGCATTGCTTCGCCACACCGCCGACAGGCACCAGCCCCCTTCGCGCACCGAACGCGTCGCAGCCAGACAAGCCGAAGAGGCGGTCAATGAAAAACGCCGCACCTTGTGGAACAGTGTGCGGCGTCATCTCGACTGGTGGGCGGGGCGGATCAGCTCGCCTTCCTGATCCCCATCACCCGCGCCCGCGCGCGCGGGTCGCTGTCGAACAGGGCCGCCAGTTGTTCCGTCATCGCGCCGGCCAGCTGTTCGACATCGGTGATCGTCACTGCGCGGTCGTAATAGCGGGTCACGTCATGGCCGATCCCGATGGCCAGCAGCTCGACCATCTTGCGCTTTTCCACCATGGCGATCACATCGCGCAGGTGCTTTTCCAGATAGTTGGCGGGGTTCACGCTGAGCGTTGAATCATCGACCGGGGCGCCATCCGAAATCACCATCAGAATCTTGCGCTGCTCCCGCCGCGCGATCATCCGGCGATGCGCCCATTCCAGCGCCTCGCCGTCGATGTTTTCCTTCAGCAGGCCCTCTTTCATCATCAGGCCCAGATTGGGTCTCGCCCGCCGCCACGGGGCATCGGCGCCCTTATAGATGATGTGGCGCAGGTCGTTCAGACGGCCGGGTTGCTGCGGGCGGCCATCGTTCAGCCACGCCTCGCGCGCCTGTCCGCCTTTCCACGCCCGCGTGGTAAAGCCCAGAATCTCGACCTTCACATTGCAACGCTCCAGCGTCCGCGCCAGAACATCGGCACAGATCGCGGCGATCGAGATCGGACGCCCCCGCATCGACCCGGAATTGTCCAGCAGCAGCGTCACCACCGTGTCCCGGAACTCGGTATCCTTCTCGACCTTGAAACTCAGCGGTGTGGTGGGGTTTGCCACAACACGCGCCAGACGGCCCGCATCCAGAATGCCTTCCTCGCGGTCGAATTCCCAACTGCGGTTCTGCTGCGCCTGCAACCGGCGCTGCAACTTGTTGGCAAGGCGCGAAACCGCCCCTTTCAAAGGCTCAAGCTGCTGGTCCAGATAGGCGCGCAGCCGTTCCAGTTCTGCGGGCTCGGCCAGATCTTCGGCCGCGATCTCTTCGTCATGGGTGTCGAGGTAGATCTTGTAATCCGGATCGGCCTCGGAGGCGGGCGGCGGGGCAGGAGGTTCCTGCGGCGCTTCGCCCTCGGGCATCTCGATCTCGTCGCCCATGTCGTCTTCGGCCATCTCGTCCATCGAGACCTGGGCCTGAGACTGATCCTGCTGTTCTTCCTGGGCCTGTTCGGGGTCGGCGTCGGCGTCCTGATCCTCCTGATCGTCCTGACCGGTGCTGTCGGGATCGGGCTGTTCGTCGGCGTCGTCCTCGGCCTGATCATCCTGATCCTCGTCCAGTTCGTCCGGGTCGTCGCCCAGCTGGTCGCCATAGCCCAGATCCTTGATCACCTGCCGCGCGAACCTGGCGAACTCGGCCTGATTCGAGAGGATATCGTCAAGGTTTTCCAGCGTTCCGCCGGCCTGTTCCTCGATGAAGCCGCGCCACAGGTTCATCACGTTCTCGGCGGCGGGCGGCAGGTCGCGCCCCGTGGCCAGATGCCGGATCAGATAGCCCGCGGCCACCGGCAGCGGCGCCTCGGCGGGTTGCTTGCACTGGTCATAGCCACGCCGGATCGCCTCGTGGCTGATCTTGACGTCGATGTTCGACGCGGTGCCCGGCATGTCGCGCGCGCCCATCGCCTCGCAGCGGGCAACCTCCATCGCCTCATAGAGATCCCGCGCCATGTCGCCCGGAGGGGCATAGCGGTTGTGCGTGGCATCGTCGTGATAGCGGCGCTGCAAGGCCAGCGCATCCGCCGTGCCGCGTGCCAGCAGCACCTCTTCGCGGCTCATCCTGCGCGAAACCTGCGGCAGCCGCATCGACTCGCCCGACAGCCCCGAGGGATCGACCGTGTATGACACGTTCAATTCCGGATCGTGGGCCATCACCTTGGTGGCCTCGGCCAGCGCCTTCTTGAACGGATCGGCGGGGTTGTCGTTTGGTTTTTTCATCAATCGGCCCCTGCCTGTTCAAGCGTCATTTCACCGGTCGCCAGCCGCGCCAGCACATCCACATGCACATCCAGCGCATCCACCACAGTATACCCCGGTTCCTGCCCGTCAAAGGCCAGATTCAGATCGGTGCCCGCCAGCACAATTGCGTCGGCGTCAAGATCGTTGACCATGCGGCGGCCTGCATCCAGAAACAGGGCGCGGTCGGACGCTGAACATACCCCTGCAATCGCCATGTCCTGATAGGTCTGCCCCAGCGTGTCGATCTCGTCTTCCAATGCGACCGCGCCGGTCTGCGCAAGCTGTCCATAGAGTTTCGTTCGCATCACAACCCGCGTACCCAGCAATCCGACGGTTCCAAACCCTTGCGAGGCGAAATAGGCGTCCAAAGGTTTGACCGCCGATATCAAGGGCAATGAGGACAGTGCCACCGTCTCGTCATAGCAGAAATGCCCGCCCAGAGATGTGATCGCTGCGCAGTCGGCGCCCGCCGCTTTCAGCCGGTCGATCAGGCCCGCATAGATCCGCGCCTGCGTGTTCCGGTCATCGGCCAGATTGGTTCGCACCAGATCCTGCACATCCGCATGAACGATGGTCAGCGCCAGCCGCTTGCCCTGCGCGGCCACAGCGGCAGTCAGCCGCTGATAATAGACCACCGTCGCCGCAACTCCGATCCCGCCTATCAAGCCGATATGCACGGCCGACGTCATGTCACCCCAGGCTCGCGCTCGCGGCGCTTTCCGGCAGTTCCTCGTCAAAGCAGCGCTGATAGAATTCGGCCACGGTCTGGCGTTCCAGCTCGTCGCATTTGTTCAGGAAGCTCAGGCGGAAGGCATAGCCCACGTCGCGGAAGATCTCGGCGTTCTGCGCCCAGTTGATCACCGTCCGCGGGCTCATCACCGTGGACAGATCGCCATTCATGAACGCCGTCCGGGTCAGGTCGGCGACGGTCACCATCTGGCTGACGGTCTTGCGCCCTGTAGCGGTGTTGTAATGCGGCGCCTTCGACAGCACGATCATCGTCTCGGCGTCGTGGCTGAGGTAGTTCAGCGTCGAGACCAGCGACCAGCGGTCCATCTGCGCCTGGTTGATCTGCTGCACCCCGTGATAAAGACCGGTGGTATCGCCCAGACCCACGGTGTTGGCGGTGGCAAACAGGCGGAAATACTTGTGCGGGGTGATGATCTCGTTCTGGTCCAGCAGGGTCAGCTTGCCGTCATGTTCCAGCACGCGCTGGATCACGAACATCACGTCGGCACGGCCCGCGTCGTATTCATCGAACACGATGGCGACCGGGTTGCGCAGCGCCCAGGGCAGGATGCCCTCGTGGAATTCGGTCACCTGCTTGCCGTCGCGCAGCTTGATCGCGTCCTTGCCGATCAGGTCGATCCGGCTGATATGGCTGTCAAGGTTGACGCGCACCGCAGGCCAGTTCAGCCGCGCCGCGACCTGTTCGATATGGGTCGATTTGCCGGTGCCGTGATAGCCCTGGATCATAACCCGGCGATTATGGGCAAAGCCGGCCAGGATCGCCAGCGTGGTTTCCGGGTCGAACTTGTAGGTGTGGTCCATCGCCGGCACCCGGTCCGAGGCTTCGGAAAATCCCTTGACCATCATGTCGGTGTCGATGCCGAACACGTCACGGACCGAGATCTCTTCGGTGGGTTTTGCGTTGATGTCGATCGATCCGTCAGCCATGCGCCTCGTCCTTATCCTGTGCCCCGCCTGGCGGGTTTGAGCCCGTGTGTGGTGCAACATATTGCGGACAAGGGCAAGGGAAAGGCGCGCGGTCCGGCGACTGATACGGCGTTTCTTTCCAAACTGGCCTTACCGATGATCGCGCCAATGCCCGGCGGCGGTTTTCCGCGGGGGCAGCATGGTCCGGCCAAGTCTTGTTTGAAGTCAACTTGTTCCAAGCTATTCTGAAATTCAGATACGTCCTGAACGCAGGAGAAATCAACATGGCGCTGGATATTTTCGGCCCAACCTCGATCTCGATCGGATCGACCACGAATACCACCAGCGCGCAATATACCGCGTCAAAATTCGGGGCGGCGTGGAGCGTCGACGTTCTGGATGCCGGGGGGCTGTCGCCCTCGGATTACACGGTCACGATCTCCAGCACCGGGTTGCTGACCGTCACGCTGGAACCCGGCATTTTTGTCGATCCCGACGCCACCTTTACGCTGCGAGTGAACGCGACGACCGGGCCGGGAGTGGGCAACAACGGCTCTCTGATCGTCACGGTCGCGCTGCCGGATGGTATCGTGCCCTGCTTTGTGGCTGGAACTTTGCTGGAAACCGCCGCAGGGCCGGTCCCGGTCGAAGACATTACCGCCGGCGACCAACTCCGGCTTGCGGATGGCGGGCTGGCCGCTGTCACCTGGGTGGGGCAACGCACATTGCATCCCGACCAGCTTTGCGCCCTGCCGCGTCTGTGCCCGGTGCGGATCAGCCGCGACGCGCTTGGCCCTGGCTTGCCGACCCATGATCTGTTGGTCTCGCCCCAACACCGCATCGTGCTGGAAGGATGGCGCGCACAGCTTCATTTCGGCGCGGATCAGGTTTTTGCCGCCGCCATTCATCTGGTCGATGACAGCCGCATCCGGCAGATCATGCCCGATGGCCCCGTCACCTATGTCCACGTGGCCTGCGCCCGGCACGAGGTGGTTCTGTCCCACGGCCTCAAGACCGAAACCCTGTTTCCCGGCGATGCGGCCCTGATGGCGCTGGACCGGGCCGACGTGGCCGAGTTGAAAGACCTGTTTCCCGAAGTGTCGGGCCACGATCCGGCGCGCCTGCCGGTGACGCGCCTGCCCTGCCTGAAGCGGTACGAGGCAAGTGTTTTCAGGGCTATGGGCTGACTCACCGGCACACCGAGAACCATATGGCTTTTCCGGTAGCGGACGGCAGGTTGGATTGAGCAGCGCCGACCCTAGCTGTGCAACCGCTTGTAATCCTGCGGCGTGCATCCCATCCGGCGTTTGAAGAACCGGGTGAAATCGCCGGGATTGCCGTAACCCGTTTCATAAGCGACATCGGTGACGTTGTATTCCGGCACGGCAAGCATCCTGCGTGCGATGTCCAGACGGGCATGTGACAGCAGGTCCGAATGGCTCGTCCCGAACGCGGCCAGTTTCCGTCGATAGCTTCGTTCGCTCATTCCAAAGGCAGCGGCAACGCGGCGCGCCGAGATGTCGACAGGCGATGAGGCCAGGAACTTGGTGATGCAGGCTTTCAGCGCCTGCTCCGGCTGTCGCGCCTCGGGTGTTCCGTGCCCTGCGACCGGGGCTGACAAGGCCACGTCGGCGCGGATGATCGTGCCAAGATCGAAGGCCAGACCGAAATGGTCGGTATCCGGTTCCACGGGCAGGTCTTTCAGATTCTCCGGCAGGTCACCCGAGCGCAGGGCGATTGGCAGCCGAAGCGCAACCGGCTGCAGGCCCGGCGCAAGGATGCGTCGCGCCCCTGACAGCATGATGCTCAGGTTATATTGCAGCACCGACCACCGGTCGGACCATTCGGTCGCGGATGTGGTGCGCAGCACCCAGACCTGCTGGCCGCGGATTTCGCAGGAAAAACGGGCGCCAGTTATGAAGCCGTTGAAGACCCGCGTCATGGCCTCGAGCGATTCCCGGTTGGTGATGCCGGTGGGCAAAGGAACACCCGCCACGGAATGGGTCTGCGCGCGCTCTGTCGGGTCCATGGAAAGACTGTCGAACAGGAAATTGTTCTGCCCGTTCTCCCGTTGTACCAATTCCAGAAAAAGTTCGGTCGCGTGCAGGGGGACATACCCATGAGGTTCGTCCACGATGTTTCCCGGAAGCCCGGCCCGCTCGGCCAGCCGTTCCAGTTTGCTGCTTGGCATGTCCGCCGCACCGAATACCGGGCGCAGGGCAGGGGCAAATACGAGATCGAGACGGATCATACCGCTTCTCCTGTCCCGTTTTCTGAAAACGTCAATTCACTGATCGATAGATTGCCGCTGAACTCTTTTTGGCCGGAAATGCTAAGCATCTTCCTGCAAACATCGTAATATTACAATGAATTATTTCAACGACGATCTGGGGGAGTATAATATGATTGCTTTCAAGACATTAAGGCGGCTGAAGGCGACGGCATCTGCCGCGATGATTTGCGCGGGCATGTTCACCGCGACCGTGTCGGCGGCGCAGGACAAGCCGATGAACTTTCTGATCATCTGGGGGGATGACGTCGGATACTGGAACATCAGCGCCTACAATCAGGGCATGATGGGCTATGAGACCCCCAACATCGACCGCATCGCCAGCGAAGGCATGCTGTTCACCCACGCATACGGCGAACAGTCCTGCACCGCCGGGCGCGCCAGTTTCGTCACCGGTCAGTCAGGTTTCCGCACCGGTCTGCTCAAGGTCGGCCTGCCCGGCGCCAAAGAAGGGATGAGCGAGAAGGACCCGACAATCGCCGAATACATGCGGTCCAAGGGCTACATGACCGGCCAGTACGGCAAGAACCACCTTGGCGATCTGGACGAGCATCTGCCGACCAACCACGGCTTTGACGAGTTTTTCGGCAATCTCTATCACCTGAACGCCGAGGAAGAGCCGGAGAATGCCGACTATCCCAAGAACCCCGAGTTCAAGGAAAGATTCGGCCCGCGCGGAGTAATCCGTTCGAATGTCGACGGCACGGTCGAGGATACCGGGCCACTGACCCGCAAGCGGATGGAAACCATCGACGAGGAAGTCACCGCCGGGGCGCTCGATTTCATTGACCGCGCGGTCAGCGAGGATAAGCCGTTCTTCCTGTGGTACAACACCACCCGGATGCATATCTTCACCCACCTCAAGGAAGAAAGCCGGGGCGTCACCGGGCTGGGCATCTATCCCGACGGCATGGTCGAACATGACGGCATGGTCGGCGAGATGCTCGACAAGCTCGACGAACTGGGCATCGCCGACAATACCGTGGTGATGTATTCCACCGACAACGGGGCCGAAGTGTTCAGCTGGCCCGATGGCGGCACCACGCCGTTCCGCAACGAGAAGAACTCGAACTGGGATGGCGGCTTCCGCGTGCCGATGATCATCAAGTGGCCGGGCGTGATCGAGCCGGGGCGCAAGTCGAACACGATCATCAGCCACCTCGACTGGTTCCCGACTTTCATGTCGGCGCTGGGCGATGCGGACATGAAGGAAAAGATGCTGACCGAAGCCCCCTTTGGCGAGGGCAACGAGCCGGTGCATCTGGACGGGTACGACTTCATGCCGTATTTCCGCGGCGAAGCCGACAAGGGGCCGCGGCGCGAGTTCTTCTATTTCTCCGACGGCGGCGACCTGATGAACCTGCGCTATGACCAGTGGAAAGTGGTCTTTGCCGAACAGCGCGCCGAAAGCTTCGATGTCTGGCAGGATCCGCTGACCCCCTTGCGGTTGCCCAAGGTGTTCAACATGTTCTCGGATCCGTTCGAAAAGGCCGACCACGAGGCGATCAACTATCCGCAATGGCGGCTGGAACGGGCCTATCTTCTGGTTCCCGCCCAGGCCTTTGTGGCGCAGTTCCTTGGCACGTTCGAGAAATACCCGCCGCGCCAGAAACCCGCGAGCTTCTCGATCGACCAGGTTCTGGAAACCCTGCAGACCAATCAGGGCGGCTGAAACGGCCAAAAACCCCACCACTCACAGAAGGGCGCCCCGACCGGGCGTCCTTTTTTCGACCCCGCGAGGTTCCGTTGCAGGGCGCGTGACAGCCCACCGCTCTGCGTCTACGCTGCATATGCGCATATCGACAGGAGGGGTCCATGCACCGCAAGCTCGCGGCCATTCTTGCCGCCGATGTCGTCGGGTTCACCGGCATGATCGCCCGCGACGAAGAGGGAACGCTCAGGCACGTGGAACAGCTGCGTCACGAGGTGATCGGGATGCAAGTCGAGGCCCATCGCGGCCGCGTGTTCAAGGCCATGGGCGACGGGTTTCTGGCCGAGTTTTCCAGCACGATCGAGGCGGTTCACTGCGCGGTCGCGATCCAGCGAACCATGGCCATCAACGGCGCGCGCGACCGGGACACCACACCGATGCGCCTGCGGCTTGGGGTTTCCGTAGGTGACGTCGTCGTGCAGGACGGCGATCTGCTGGGCGAGGGAGTCAATCAGGCTGCCCGCCTTCAGGCGCTGGCGGAACCGGGCGGCATCGCCGTGTCGGGCGAGATCATGAGCCAGATCCGGGGCAAGATCGACCTTCCGCTGCAGGATTGCGGCCACCAGCGGGTCAAGGACTCCGATGATCCGATCCACGTCTACATGACGCGCGAGCATGGCGAGAACCGCGCGCGCGGGCTGTTCGATTTCGACGAAGACGCATTGGCGGCGATGTCGGCCACAGGTGGCTGTCTGTGTGGTGCGATCCGGTACGAAATCAGCCTGCCGCCGATCAGTACCGGCTATTGCCATTGCCGCTTTTGCCAACGGTTCACCGGCGCGGCGATGAGCGCGTGGACGGCGTTTCCCGCCTCGGGCGTACGGTTTCCCGGGGCCGAGCCCCGGTATTTTTCCTCGTCTCCCATCGGCGAGCGCGGCTTCTGTCCCGATTGCGGATCAAGCCTCACCTACCGGCTGGTGCAGCCAAGGCGCGCAGCCTATCTCGTGGTGATGACGACCAGCCTTGACGAGCCGGGCAAATACGCGCCCGCCGCCCATAGCGGCATCGAAAGCCGCATGCCGTGGCTCGACATCCTCGACGATCTGCCCCGCACCACCTGCGCCAATTCCCGCGTGCTTCAGGAAGCCTGGTCATCGGTGGGCCTGCCGGACCCCGAGACATGGGTGCCGCACGCCAAACCGCCCAAGGTGTTCTGAACCGCAACCGGTGCCCCACCCGCCGCGCGCGGGATTTACAGCGCTGCCCTCAGCTTCTACCGTTCCGGACGCCCCGATTCCTGCCGGTGGAGACCAATGCCGCACGACACCCCCAATATCCTGCTGGTCATGGCCGACCAGATGACCCCCTTCATGCTCGAGGCCTGCGGCCACCGGGTCGCGCGCACCAGACACATGAAGGCGCTGGCCGACCGGGCGGTCAACTTTGCCACCGCCTATACGCCCAGCCCGATCTGTGTACCTGCACGGTCGTGTTTCATGACCGGGCTGCACACCTCGACCACCGGTTGCTACGACAACGGCGATCCCTATCACAGCTTCATCCCGACCTTCGCCCATTACCTGACCAACGCGGGCTATGACACCGTGCTGTCGGGCAAGATGCATTTCATCGGCGCCGACCAGCTGCACGGCTTCCGGCGGCGGCTCAACACCGACATCTACCCCTCGGGGTTCATCTGGTCCTACCCGCTGCTCGATGAAAACGACCCCAACGCGATGGCCTTCGATTTCGCGCCCCAGTACCAGGCCCGCAATATCGGCGCAGGCTGGAGCGCCGAGCTGCAATATGACGAGGAAACCCATTTCCGCGCGCTCGAATACCTGCGCCACGCCCCCGACCGGCCCTTCATGCTGACGGTGTCCTATACCAACCCGCACCCGCCCTATATCGTGCCCCGCAAATACTGGGACATGTACAAGGATGCCGACCTGCCGCTGCCGCATTACCCGGCGGACATGGATGCGCACTATTCGGATTTCGACCGCGCGTTCTTGCGCTGGTACGGGCTCGACCGCAAAAGTATCCGCAATGAAACCGACCTTATCGCCATGCGCCGCGGCTTTGCCGCGCTCGCCCATTACATCGACGACAAGCTGGGAGAGCTGCTCGACGTGCTCGATGAACAGGGCCTGCGCGACAACACGATGGTCATCGTCACCTCGGACCATGGCGAGATGCTGGGCGAAAAGGGCCTGATCCAGAAACGCAGCCACTATGAATGGTCCGCCCGCATCCCGCTGATCATCGACCTTCCCGGCGCCGGGTACCGCCGCGTCGACACGCCCGTTTCGCTGATCGACCTGCCCGCCACCTTCCTTGATCTGGTCGGCGCCACGCCCGCCCGCCCGATGGAGGGGCGCTCGCTGATGCCCGCGCTGCGCGGCGAGCCGCTGGACGAGGTGCCGGTGATCTCGGAATATCACGGCGAAGGCATCATGCGCCCCAGCTTCATGATCCGCAAAGGTGCGTGGAAATACCTCTACTGCCACCGCTCCCGGCCACAACTCTTCAACATCGACGCCGATCCCGGCGAGTGGACCAACCTGGCCGGAGCGCCGCAAGCCGCCGATATCGAACGCGAGATGGCGGCGATCATCACCGATCGCTTCGATCTGGATGCCATCGAACGCGATGTCTGGGCGCGGCTGGCGCAAAAACAGGTGGTCAACGCGGCCATGGCGGCGAACGAGACCGCGTGGGACTATCAGCCCGACCCGAACGCATCGACCGCCTATATCAGAACCTGAAAAACGGCCCGTCCGATGACTCGAACAGGCCTGCTTCTTTCTGGCCTCGAATACCCGAATTCCGCCGCAACCGCCGGGCGCGACGTTTATCTGAAATTGCGGCTGTCCTTGATCTGATCCCAGGCCCAGACCACTTCCTGCAACTGGTCTTCCTGGCTGCGGTCGCCGCCGTTCATGTCGGGGTGCAGCACCTTGATCAGCTTCTTGTAGGCCGATCGCACCTCGGCCTTGGTCCAGCTGTCCTTGGCCTCAAGGATCTCTATGGCGCGCCGTTCGGTCGGCGGCAGGCGGCGTCCTCCGGCGGCGGCACGGCCCGGGTTCTTGGTGGCATTCTCGCCCAGAACCTGATGCGGGTCCTCGATGCCCAGCCGCGCCCAGGCGCGGGTTTCGGGATCGATGAAGGGCTTGGTCTCACGCTCCCACACCTTGTCCTTCGAGCGCTGCGCGTTCAGCTCGGCCTCGGTGGTGCCGTCGAAAAAGTTCCATTTCTGGTTATATTCGCGCACATGCTGCTGGCAGAACCAAAAGAAATCGTCCAGAACGTCCGGCGCCTTTGGCGCGCGGTACTTGCCCGCCTCTTCGCATCCCTCGTGGTCGCAGAGGCGGGTCGAGGTCTCGGACGCACCCGACATGCCCCGCCGCCCGCGCGGGTTTTTCTTCTTTGCGGATGAGACCGACATGTCGAACCCGAACGGGTCTGATTTCACCATGGCGCTGCTCCTTACGAACTCGTCTTCTCGACTCGGAGGCAGCAGTTTAGTCTAAGTGGCCGAAGATAGAAGAGGGGAGCGGCAATTATTTTGCCGCATGAGCAGAAATGAGCATGACCGAAGACATCCGTACCCGCCTGACCCAGGCGTTTGAGCCGCGCGAGCTTGACGTGATCGACGACAGCGAAAGCCATCGCGGCCACGCGGGATATCGCGAAGGTGGCGAAAGCCATTTCAATGTCCGCATCCGCGCCGAGGCCTTTGCCGGCAAATCCCGCGTCGCCTGTCACCGCGCGGTGCATGCCGCCCTGGGTGACATCGTCCCCCGCATCCACGCGCTGTCGCTGGATATCGGCAGCTAGCGCCGCGCTGGTCCGCGCAGGGCGGCACCGCTTTGACACGGCAGGCGCCCGCGCTAAGCTGGCCGGATCAAGTTGGATCGAGTATCGCCATGCCGCCGACCAGAAAACTGGCCGCAGTCCTCTCTGCCGATGTCGTGAACTATTCGGGGCAGATGAAGGCTGACGAAAACCGAACGCTCACCGAGCTTCGCAAACTGCGAAAGGACGTGTTCGAGCCGATGGTCGCCGATCATCTGGGCAACGTGATCAAGCGCATGGGCGACGGCTGGCTGGTCGAGTTTGCGGCGGTTTCCGACGCCGTGCGCTGCGCCCTCGATCTTCAAAGCGGCACGGCGCAGCATTCCGCGCTGCAACTGCGGGTCGGGGTACATCTGGGCGACGTCGCCTTTGACGATGACGACATCTTTGGCGACGGCGTCAATCTGGCCGCCCGCCTTCAGGCCGAGGCGGAACCGGGTACGGTGCTGATTTCCGACGTGGTCCAGCGCAGTGTCGACGAAGAACTGGCCAAGATCTTTCGCCGGGCCGGAGATCGCAACTTCAAGAACCTGCCCGCGCCCGTCCCGGTGTTTCAATGGTCCCCGCCCGAGGCGCCGCCGCCGCGCGTGACGCCGAAAACCCATGCCCAGTCCCTCATGATCGGCGTGCTGCCGTTCGACAACCTGTCCTCGGATCCCGATCAGGCTTTTTTTGCCGACGGCATCACCGAAGAGATCATCACCACGCTCTCCAAGCTTCCGAAACTGCTGGTGGTCGCGCGCAATTCCACGTTTGTGTACAAGGGGCGTTCCGTCGACATCAAACAGGTCGGGCTGGAACAGGGTCTCGATCTGGTTCTGGAAGGCAGCGTGCGTCAAAGCCGCGACCGGGTCAGGATCACCGCCCAGCTCATCGACGCCAGATCGGGGATGCATCTTTGGGCCGACCGTTTCGACAGGCACCTCGAGGATGTCTTCGAGGTGCAGGACGAGATTGCCCTCAAGATCGCGACAGAGCTTCGGGTCGAACTGCTCGAAGGCGAAATGGCTCGCTTCCGCGGATCGGGAACCACCAACATGGAGGCGTGGACCTCGCAACTCAAGGCGGTCGAATGCTGCCGGAAAGTCACGAAGGAAAGCTATGCCGAGGCCCGCCGTCTCGCCGAACGCGCAATTGCGCTGGATGCATCCTACTCGGCCCCTCTGTGCACCCTCGGGCATGTCTGCACCGTCGAGGCGCGGCACGATTTCACGCCGGATCGCGCCGCAGCACTGGCCGAGGCGCGCGAATGCGCGCAGCGCGCCCTGCAGATCGACAGCTACAATCCCGAGGCCCACGCGATCGACGGCTTTGCCGAGGCCATCGACGGAAATCTCGACGCCGCGATCCGCAAATTCAACACGGCGCTGGCGCTCAATCCGAACCACGCCGATGTCGCCGCCCGGCTTTCGCTGACGCTGGCCTTCAACGGGCAGGTTACCGAGGCGATCCGTTTCGCGCAGCAGGCCATCACGCTCAACCCGTACTATCCCGGATGGTATGCGGGCGTGCTTGGCTTTGCGTTGCGGCTCGATGGGCGACACGCCAGGGCCATCGAGGCCTTCAGGGAATACAGCGACATCGTCGAGGGCTTCGGCCATCTGGATCTTGCGATTGTCCATGCCGAAACCGGCGATATCGACACGGCCCGGCAAGAAGCGCAAACGCTGCTGAAACACCGCCCGAACTTCACGATATCTTCGTGGAAGAAAACGCAGCTTTACCGCGATCCCCGTAACCTGGACAGGGATTGCGATCATCTGCGGCAGGCCGGTCTGCCGGATTGAACAGCGTATCGGGCGCAGCCCGACCGCTGCCACCGGTTTGCCGCGCGTCCCGACAAGGCGCTAAGGTCGAACCTGCAAGATCACATTCATGGATCGGAGTGGCCGCATGCAACCTCCTGAGACGCAGGGCAAACCGGTGTTCAAAGCGGGGCTTGATCCGTCGCCCCGCACATATTCCGACACCGTCACCCTGTTGCGCCGCGCAACCTTCGCCCCCGACCGCCTGCCCAGCCAAACCCCCGCGCAGATCGAGGCATGGCTGCTCGAAGACGCGCTTGCCGCCGGGGATCTTCTGGAATTCTATCAGGAATTCCTGTGGCGCATGCTCAGGGCCGGGATGCCGGTGGAACGAAGCAGCCTGCATGTCGGCACTCTGCACCCGCAGGTCCTGGGCTATGTCTGGATGTGGAACAGCGACGACGGTTTCTGCGACGAGGGTGTCATCGACCAGTCGGTGCGCATGACGGATGCCTACCGCCGCAATCCGCTGTCCCGGGTGATCGATCATGGCGAACGCTTCCGTGCTCGCCTCGATCCGTCCAGACGGGCCAAGCATGGCCCGTTGTTGGGCGACCTCGCCGAGCAGGGATATACCGAATACGCGGCCTTTCCCCTCCGCTCCGGCGGCGCCAACCACAATGCGGCAACCGTTGCGACACGGCAGCAGGGTGGGTATTCGGACGAAGAGTTCGGCCAGATCGAGCGCCTGTTGCGCATTTTCGCTCTGCATGTCGAACGCCACATCGCCGAGCGGATTTCCCAAAACATCGCCAGCACCTATCTCGGCTCGGATGCCGGCCGTCAGGTTCTCGACGGCTCGATCCGGCGCGGTTCCGGTGCCGCGGTCGAGGCGATCATCTGGGCATCGGACCTGCGCGGGTTCACGCGGCTTTCCGACCAGATGACCGATGGTCAGCTGACAGCCGTCCTGAATGCCTATTTCGAATGCCTCGCCAGTGCGGTCATCGCGCAGGGCGGCGATGTCCTGAAATTCATCGGGGACGGGATGCTGGCGGTGTTTCCCTTTGCGGCCTTCAGCGATGAGACCGCCACAGCACAGGCCGCACTCTCCGCCACACAACGGGCGCTGGGCGCACTCGATGCCCTGAACGCCGATCCCGCCGCTCTTGCCGGGGTCATGGCCTGGCGGCCCCTGCAGACGGGAATTGCGCTCCACCGCGGCACGGTGTTTTTCGGAAATGTCGGCGCGCCGGACAGGCTGGATTTCACCGTGATCGGCAAGGCGGTGAACACCGCAAGCCGGGTCGAGGCGCTTTGCAAAACCACCGAACGGCCCGTGCTGGTCACCGCGCCGGTTGCTTCCCTCGCCAGCCGCGATCTCGCCAGCCTCGGCTTTTTCGAACTGGCTGGGCTGGAACAGCCGCTGGAGCTGTTTACGTTCCGCTGATCCGTCGCGCGACGGGACAACGACCTGCGCCTTGCCGCCGAGGGCCCTGAATACCGCAACTGCCGTTCTTGCGCGCGACACCGCTTTCATGCGCCAGCGAAGACCACCAGCACGAATGCCCGACTACGCGCCTTGCCAAAAATAGTATCCGGTCAGGAACAGTCCAAAAGCTATGATGCCTGCGCGCAGCGTCGACTGAGGAACCATCAGAGACAGAAATCCGCCAAGATAACCACCTATGGAAGAGCTGACCATCATGACCACAGCGAATGGCCACGACACCGAACCGCTGAGGCCGAAAATTATGACCGCCACGATGCTCACGGCGAAAACCACCGCATTTTTCAACGCGTTGGCCTCATGCAGATCTGCGTGTCCGTTCAGTATCAGCGCGGCCAACAGGATCTGCCCCAGGCCCGCGCCAAAGTATCCGCCGTAAACAGAAAAGAGAAAAAGCACCGCAACCGGCAAAAACGCCCATATGCGGGCCGAACCGATCCTCAATACCAGAATTGCCCGCCGAATTCCGGGCGCGGTCGAAAACAAGACCGTCGCAAATCCGATGAGATATGGCACGGCCGAGGCAAAGGCTGCCTCGCCGAGGTACAACAGCAACAAGGCACCAAGCGTTCCGCCCAGAACGCCAATGCCTACGGGCATCAGGCAATTCCGGCCAAGACGCTTCAACTGAGGGCGGAATGCCGGAAGCGCCGCAAGATTGGCGGGCGTCAGGGCCACCATGTTCGTCGTGTTGGCGACCAGGGGGGGCAGGCCCGCCCATATCAGGACTGGAAAGGTGAAAAACGTCCCGCCACCGGCAATGGCATTGGTGGCGCCCGCCAGAACGCCGGCGGCGACAAGAATCAGATAGGTCTCGACCCCTGCGGCTTCCAAGACAGGTTCCCCAACTGAATGACACGACCGTCCGAGCGCCGTGAAAACGGGTCACCCAAATCAAGTATGCCGGCGTTTTCAGTCTGGTCCGGGCCGCTCAGGTCCGTCAAGGAACAGACAGCCGGCGTGTTTTCCACCTGCGCCGTCAGGTTTTTTCTTCTTCGTCCGGCTCGGGCTGTGTCTCGGCCCTCTTGAAAGACAACGGCGGATCATTCGACTCCTGCGAGATCCGCGCCGGGCCGGAAATCGTGCCGGGCCCCGGAACCGGGCGGGCCAGCGGGATGCCCTCGGGCGTGTGACTGGGCATCTCGACTTCCGCAGTTGTCGGCTCGCTGCCCTCCGCCAGCGGCCTGCGAAAGACCAGCACGTTGCGCCAGTTGACCGTGCTTCCCGTGATCCCGCTGCGCTCTTCGCTGGGCAGCAGTTCGGCCCGCAGATATTCCCACCCCTCGGCCGCCAGGGCGTTGAGCGACTGTTGCACCGAAAGGGCAAACCGCCCCTCTGCCGTTTTGACACCCCTGGCCTTGGTGCCCTTTTGCGGGGCCGGGACCACCTTGTATTCGTATCGGATCATGCTCGCGCCTTTGGTTGATTGCGCGCAGGTTACTGCAACCTCCGTCCAAAAGGCCAGAGCTCTGAAACCCGCAACCGCCAGGTGGCGGCATTTCCGCCAGACCCGTGGCCAAAACCCGCCAACTTGACGCACGCCCCTGCGCGTAGGCTTAATGCAGGGGCGATTTTGCGATTTGATACATGCTTTCAGGACCTGTCCATTGACGAAAGGCCAAGACAACACACGCTGGTGGATTTTGGGCGCGATGGGGGTGATCCTCGGGGTCATCCTGCTGGACGAAACCGTCGTCGGCGTCGCCCTGCCGACCATCCAGGCCGAGATCGGCCTGACCGCGCTGGGCGCGCATTGGGTGGTGAACGTCTATCTGCTGACGCTGGCGGCGCTGGCCGGAGCGGCGGGCAGACTGGGCGACATTCTGGGCACGCGGGCGCTGGTCGTGGCGGGGCTGGTGCTGTTCGGCCTGTCCTCGGCTGTCGCCGGGATGGCGGGCAGCGGCACAACCCTGATGCTTGCGCGCATGATGCAGGGGATCGGGGCCGCGGTGATCTTTCCGCTGTCTCTGGTGCTGGTCTCGATGTCCTTCGGCGAGGATGAGCGCGGCATGGCGCTGGGCATCTACGGCTCCATCGGCACCACCTTTCTGGCGCTGGGGCCGGTGGTCGGAGGGCTGCTGACCGAATACCTCTCCTGGCGCTGGATCTTCTGGATCAACCCGCCGATCGTTCTGGTCGTGGCGGCGGTCACCTGGCGGTTCTGGCGCGACCCCGACCGCGTGCCCGAGGACCGGTTCGACTGGCGTGGCCTTGTGCTGCTGGTCACCGGCCTGACCCTGACCGTCTTTGCCATCATGGAGGGGCCGGACCGCGGCTGGACCCGCGCGGACGTGGTTCTGCCGCTGGGTCTGGGGCTGGTGCTGCTGGCGCTGCTGATCCCGGCCGAGCTGAAATTCACACCGCCCCTGATCGCGGTGCGCCTGTTTTCCAACCCGACCTTCGCCGCCTCGAACCTGATCGTGTTCCTGGCCCAATATGTAAAGATCGCCAGCTATGTCTTTGGCGCGATGTATTTTCAAACCGCGATGGGCCTGTCGCCGCTGATGGCGGGCGTAGCGCTGTTGCCCGCCGTGGCGCCGCCGATGTTCTCGGCCCCCTTTGCGGGCAAGGCCGCGGACAGGTTCGGAACCCGTGGCCCGTCGCTCATGGGGGTGCTGGGGTCGATGCTTGGTATTTCGGCGGTGGCGCTGGGTATGGGGATGCACAGCCACGCGCTGATCCTTGCCGGGCTGCTTTTGTCGGGCGTCGCCGTATCCTTTCTGTTCGTGCCGCCGCAGCGCGCGGTGATGATGTCGGTGCCGCCCGCGATGCAGGGGCAGGCGGGCGGCATCGTGCTCAGCAGCCAGCTTCTGGGCGGCACCCTCGGCATGGCGCTCTGCAGCACGGTCTATGCCATGACCGGCAGCTTTCCGGCGGTGTTCTGGACCACCGCCGCCTTTGCTCTGGCGGTGCTGCTCTATGCGCATTTTGCCATCGAACATCCGAAGCACAGCAAGCCGAAAGGGACCCCGTGAAACCCAATCTGACCCGCCTCCTGCGCGCACTCGCCATCGCCTTTCTACCTGGCCTGACAGCCGGGCTTGCATCGGCGCAGGACGGCGCGCCAAAGCTCGACTTCGCCTCGCGCAATCCCGACTTGCCCAATGTCGCGGTGCTGGCCACCGGCGGCACCATCGCCGAACGCACCGACCCCAAGACCGGCGGCGCGGTTCCGGCGGTCTCGGCCAAGGATCTGGTTGCCGCCGTGCCGGGCCTGTCCAAACTGGCCAATATCGGCGTGCTGCAGGTCAGCAACATCGATTCCTCGCAAATGACCCCGTTGATCTGGGCCAGGCTCAGCGCCGATCTGGACGCGGTGCTCGCACGCCCCGACATTGCCGGAGCGGTCGTCACCCACGGCACCGACACCATGGCCGAGGGCGCGTTTTTCGTGGATGTAACGCTCAAAAGCGGCAAGCCGGTGGTGTTCACAGGCGCGATGAACGACGCCTCCAGCCCCAACCCCGACGGCCCCGGCAACATCCATGCTGCCGTCGCACAGGTGCTGTCGCCCAATGCCGGAAACTGGGGCGTGACCGTGACCCTCAACCGCTATGTCAATTCCGCCCGCCACGTGCGCAAGACCCAGACAACCAACGTCCAGACCTTCAACTCGGGCGAAAAAGGGTATCTGGGCTATGTCCTGGGCACCGATGTGCAGCGCCTCAACGACCGGGTGAACCGTATCCGCCTGCCGTTGCCCGAGCCGATGCCGCAAGACTTTCCCGACATCCCGATCATCATGGATTATGCCGGCTCTGACGGCGGATTGCTGCGTCATGCCGTCGACAGTGGCGCCAGGGGGCTGGTGGTCGAAGGCGTCGGCGCGGGCAACGTGAACGCCGCCACCTTCAAGGCCATCGAATACGCTCTGTCCAGGGGGCTGCCCGTGGTCATCGCCACCCGCGTTCCCCATGGCCGGGTCGAACCGATCTATGGCGATCAGGGCGGCGGCGCGACGCTGCAGAAAGCGGGCTGCATCCTCGCCGGAGACCTGCCATCGACCAAGGCCCGCCTGCTGCTGATGCTGGGCCTGCTGCAGCACGGGCCGGACAGGGCGGCGTTGGGGAAGCTGTTTGAGGGGGGATGACCCGGCTCCAGACAAAATAGCACCCGATTGGCCAGCCCTCACAGCATAGGTTGCAGTTTGTCAAAGATGGTCTGCAACATGGGCGATGAACGCGTCGAGGTCGTCGGGTTCGAGGCCACGGCTGCCGTTGCCATGTGAACTGGTTTTTGCGGATGCAGTCGGCATATCGCAGCCCGAAGCGGCCAAACGCCACTGGACGGAAATATCTGCTAACTGACCTCGCCGCGCGGGTCGCGTAAACCATCAGGGCCAGCGGTCACGTGCACCGCGTCTAAAGGCCGAACACAAGACCGCTTCTGACAAAATGCAAATCACCTCAAAAATGTCTTGCTTTGCAGGAGCCATCCATGCAGGACAAAGCGCCATTTCGCTGCAGTTGCGCCAAGGGCTGGTCTTATTGAGTGATAGATTGATCCAGTTCCAAAATATTGCCTTCTGGGTCACATCATCAGAGCCCCCGCTGCCCTCGACCTCGGCCTCTTGCGATGCCTCGATCCATACCGGCGTGGTGCCTGCCGTACATGGATCGACCGGCAACCACGATGTGTTTCGCTTCTCGATGCCCGATATCTTTTCGGAGGTGCGCAAGCGGGGTGGCGTGACCGGGCCGTGGCCCATTCCTACTGGTCAGAGTTTTTCAACCGCGCGCCCTTCGATCCGGTCCGCGACATCGAATATGACGAGCCCGAGAGCGGCACCATCAACCATGGCCGCTTCCACACGATGGCGGGGTACTGGCCAGCCAACCAGATGACGCCCAGTGATGCCGACCTCTTCGCGACGCTGACCATGCTGACAGAGCGCTACAACCTCAATTTCGGCATTCTGCACACCTGCACGCTTGATAGCATGGGCCACAGGTTCAAACATGACTGTGAAGAGATGGACGGCGCGTGCTGCGCCCTCGACGCTCAGCTGACGCCCTATATCCGGCGCTGGCGTGACAACGGCTACGAGGTGATCGTTACCGCCGATCACCGCCAGTCGATGCGCGGTCACCATGGCGGGCGCGGTGAAGACCAGCAAGACGTCGCCCTTTATTACTTCGGCGGAGCAAACGGCCCCGATCCCGAAACGGCCCTGAAACTTACCCAGCTCGCCCCAACAGTCATTTCCCGCCTGGGTCTGCCAATCCCTGGACCCATGTCGGAGGACAGTTTCCTAAACTGAGTCACACTCGCAAATATGACCTCCCTGTCGCGATGAGTTCGCGCAACCTGGGTGGCGTCAATATCGGCGCCACCCCTTTTTGCGGATCAACCGAACCAAAACATTCCAACTTTGAAAGACAGCTTTGAGTGTAAGGTCGCTATTTGTGTATCTCGCAGCATTTGCAAAATAGGCTCAGCCGTTGAATCCGCCGCTCCTTGCCAGAATGCCCGCTGCCAGATAGAAAACGGCACACGAATATCTCGAAAATTCGGGAACTCCGTGCAGTTGCGGATGTTTGGCCGGAAGGTGCGAGGACTTGGCCAAAGGACTGTCTCAGAGCGTGTCATCATCGCGGATCGCGGCGACACAGCATGGCTGTGAAGAGCCCAGATCCACCAGTGCTGCGCGCAGCCGAAAGGGCTGCAATACCATCTAATTTGTGGTCGTTGGCAGGCAGGTTTCTAATCTTGGCGGGGTCGCACGGTTTGATCGTGATCGAGATCTTCCATATCCTTGAAACGATCACCGATGCGATGATGCGGGCGGCCACCTGTTGCCACGCCGATCGCGATCAGGATTTCATCGGCGGCGGGCGCATCGGGAATGTTAAACTCTACGGTCATAAAGTGAGAGCGCGCACCGCCCCGGGTTATATGCTTGAGCGGCATGGTGATCGAATTGCCCGGCCCGCCACGTTTGTTTGAAAACGGAATGAACTCACTGCTTTGCACCGCGTCGCGCAAAAAATTGCCAAACCGCAGGGTATGGATTAGGGCTGATCCGTGTTCGACCTCACCGTTCACGCCAACAATGGCGGATTTTCCAAACGCCTCGACGTTTTCGCCGCCACCCACCAGCGGCATGAGCCGGCCGACCATCTCCTCTCCGAGCACCGGAGCGAAAGCGTGAATTTCGGGGCGCAGATCCTCGACAAACCGACCAGACCACGGGTTTTTCAGAACGGCGGCGACGGCGGCCATACGCAATGGCGGGGTTGCCGGTTTGTGGCCTTCGATCAGAGTGTCTTCGATAAAGGCGACGTATTTGCGAACTTCGGGTGTCATATGTTCTCTGCCTATTTGGGGTTAGGTGCCACAATTGGCGGCGAGGAATGGGTCAATCAGGCCACCAATTTGATCGGGGGCTTCCAGCAGCACCGAGTGTTTGAGGCGAGGCAGGATGTGCAGTTCTGATCCGGCGATCCGTGCATGGATGAATTCCGACATGCGTGGATTAGAACCAATGTCCTTTTCGCCAGTCATGATCAGCGTCGGCACGGCGATACGTTCGAGTTGATCCCCCAGATCGCTGCCTGCAAGCACGCGATAAGCGGCGACGTAGCAATCTGGGTCATTTTGCAGGGATTTCTGACGGCGCGCCTCCAGTACCTCGGGGTGGGCCGCGGCGAATTCGGGAGTGAACCAACGATCAACGGCGTTGGACAGATGGGTTGTCGCTCCTTCGCGCGCAAGGGTTTCGGCACGTTCGTTGACGCGGGCCTGCTCATCAGGTGTGCGACCCGCGACGGTAGAAACCAGAGTAAGGGATTGCACACGGTCAGGATGAGACAGCGCCAGGGATTGCGCCACCAGACCGCCCAGAGAAAAGCCGATGACCGAAACACGGTTCAACCCCAGATGATCCAGCAAAGCGACGGCATCGCCACTTAGATCATCCAGCGTATAAGGCCCCGGCGTTCGCTGTGATTGCCCGTGCCCGCGCTGATCATAACGAACATAACGCCGATCCGGCGACATGTGTGACAGCACACCATCCCAACTTTCCAAATCGGCACCCACGCCATGGATCAGCAAAACCGGGGGGCCGGTTCCTTCATCACGGTAGTTGAGCGCTACCGCCGCTCCGCGCTTAAACATCCGCAAGAATCCGGGCATCCCGCGACCTAAAACTGAGCGTTGCCTGCGATCCGATTTCGAGCGCGGTCGCCTCGGCCTGCGCGGCTTGTTCCAATGCGATCACTTCTGTGCCGTCCTCAAGTGCGATGATCGCCTTGCGCGACTGTCCGAGGTAGATCAGCTCCTTTACGGTGCCGCTGAGCGTGTTGTCATCGCCTGATGCATTTGTCCCGCCCACGACGTGAAGCCGCTCGGGCCTGATCGCCAGAACAGCAGCCGCGCCCTCAGGCAGAGGAGCATCCATCTGCCCGCTGAGACCACGCACCTTGGCATTTTTCCCTGTCGCCGCTTCGATCCGGCCGGAAACGAAATTGGTCTCGCCGATGAAGTCAGCGACAAATTTGGTCTGGGGTGCCTCGTAGAGATCGTGCGGTGTGCCGATCTGCTCAATACGACCCTCGTTGAATACGGCAATTCGGTCGGACATCACCAATGCCTCTTCCTGATCGTGGGTAACGTACAAAACAGTTGCACCAAGGTTCTTGTGCAAATGCATGATTTCGATCTGCATATGCTCGCGAAGTTTCTTGTCGAGCGCACCAAGAGGTTCATCCATCAAAAGAAGCCGAGGCTTGAACACCATGGCGCGGGCCAGAGCCACGCGCTGTTGTTGACCCCCCGACAGTTCCTTGGGCAAACGCAGGCCAAACCCGGCCAGACCCACCATTTCCATCGCTTCCTCGACCCGCGCGCGGCGGTCCGCCTTGGGTACGCCTCGCATCTCTAATGGAAAGGCTACGTTTTGGGCCACAGACATATGCGGGAACAGTGCATAATGTTGAAACACCATGCCGATGTCGCGTTTCCATACCGGGATCGGATCAAGTGGTTTGCCTTCCAGCTGGATATGTCCTTTGGTTGGTTCGGTGAAACCTGCAACCATCATCAAGGTAGTGGTTTTGCCCGACCCAGAGGGCCCAAGGAAAGTGACAAATTCGCCCGGTGCAACATCAAGATTGATATCCTTGGCAGCAACAACACTTCCATAGGCCTTGCCGACTTCAGAAAGTTTGAGAATTGGGTCGGTCATCTGGGAGGTCCTTACAGCCCGGGCGCACGGCCGGAACGGCGTCGCGCAAGCCCATCCATCAGAAGGGCGAAGAGAGAAAACAAGAACAGCACTGTCGCGATGGCGGCAATGGTCGGGTCAGTGTCACCCTTGACGTTCGACCACATCTGCACCGTTACCGGGCGCACCCTTGGTGTCGATAGAAACAGCGATACAACGAGTTCGTCAAAAGAGATGACCATTGCAAACAACATGCCTGACATCACCGAGGGCGCGATCAGCGGCAGGGTAACCCGGCGGAATGCAGTCCATGGGGGTGCGCCACAATTTGCGGCGGCGTCCTCTAGACGCTTGTCGAACACGGCCAGATTGGCGCTTACAGTCGACAGAACAAAGGGCAGGGTCAGGATCACATGCGCGATGACCAGCCCGGAGAGTGTACCGTAAAGGCCCCAAATCCGGAACACGCCGAAGATCGCAGCGGCAGTGATGATCACCGGGATAATCAGCGGTGCCATCAGGATACCACGGATCGCTATTGCCCATTTGCTTTGCATCCGGCTGAGCGCAAGTGCAGCAGCGGTGCCAAATATTGTGGCGATGATTGCAGTGGGCAAAAGGATCTTCACCGACGTCCAGAGCGTTCTCGTCCAAGTCGGATTGTTGAACATCTTCTCGTACCATTGCAGCGAAAAGCCAGGCGGTGGGAAGGTGAGGTACAGCGCCGAACTGAACGAGATTACCAAGGTAATCACCAGCGGCGACAACATGTAGATGACCAACAGAACGTTGATCACGCCGCGCACCCCGCCCCAGAACCGATCGGAATGGAACATCAGATGCGCCTTCCCTTGATCTTGAGGAGGGCGTTGATCAGCAGGAACAGCAGGCCGGTCCCGACCAGCAGAACGATGGCCAGGGCGGACGCCAGCGGCCAGTCGCCGAATTCGTCGATCCTCTCGAAGATCAGCTGTGCGATCATGATATCGCCGCGGCCACCCAGCAAAGCCGGGGTAATGAAATACCCAAGCGCGATGATGAAGACGAGCATCGCCCCGGTTGCCAACCCCGGCAGGCAAAGCGGCAGGTAGATCCGGAAAAACGCCCGGATGGGGGTGGCGCCAAGGTTGGTGGCGGCCTTGAAATACGACCCGTCGATGCGCGCCATGACGGAGAACAGGGGAAAGACCATGAAGGGCAACAGCACCTGCACCATTCCCAGCAACACTCCAAAACGGTTGTAAACCAGGTCCAGCGGTTCTGTGAGGAGGCCGATGCCGATCAGGATGTCGTTGATGATCCCGCCGCGTTGCAGGATCACCAGCCAGGCGAAACTGCGTACCAGGATCGAGGTCCAGAACGGGATCAGGACCGAAAAGATCAGAACCTTGCGCACCCAGGGGCTTGAATGAACCATGGAGTAGGCGACCGGAAACCCGATCAACGCGCATAAAATCGTCGTTGCCCCGGCAATCGCCACGGTGTTCCACAGAACACCCAGATAGATCGTTCGGGAAAAAATCGTGATGTAATTCTGCAAACCCCAGACGGGTTCAGAGACGCTGCGCTGTAACAGCCAGCTAACGGGATAGAGAAAACATAACCCGACCAACAGCACTGCCGGTGCCAGTAGCCAGATGTTACGATCCTTCAGGAACATCGCGCAGCGTCTCCGGTTGGTTTACGTCAGGTTAGCTTCCACTCTGTCCAGCGTTCGGTCAGCTCTGCAAGGTTGTCGCGCCAGTAATCGGCTCGGATCAGGAACCCCTTGGCCTGATTGTCCTCGCTCGTGGCAAGCCAAGGTAAAACGTCCTCGTTGACATTGGCAAAGGCAGCAGGGTTCACCGGCGCATAGGCCAGCGTGTTAGCCATCAGTGCCTGATTGTCGGCGTCCGCTGTTGCGTTCATGAAGTGCTGCGCGACCTCGGCGTTTGGTGCCCCTTTGGGAATCACCAGATAGTCGATCGACCGGATGTTCTGGTTCCAGCTGATGTTCACCGGTGCCCCTTTTTGGTTTACGTCGAACGCGCGTCCGTTGAGGATCACACCGACTCCAACTTCCTTGTCGACGAATAGTTGCTGGCTGACAGAGTTGGAACTGTACCAGATCACATGATCCTTGATGGTGTCGAGCTTGGCAAAGGCACGATCCACGTCCAGCGGATAAAGGTCCTCGGGTGCGACACCGTCGGCCATCAGTGCAATCTCCATCATCGGATAGACCCGGTCGCGTAAAGCGCGCTTGCCCGGATATTTCTCGACATCAAAGACATCTGCCCAACTTTGCGGCGCATTGTCGCCCACGACATCGGAGTTGTAGCCAATGTTGTAAGACCACACGATACAGCCGATCCCCTTGCGGTGAACGTACGCCTGGTCCAGCTCGCTGGCATCGACAATGTCAAAATCCAGGTCCTCGAACAGGTCTTCATTGGCAAAGAGGAAGGTGTCGGTTACGTCAACCGTATCCCAGATTGGTTCGCCCGCTTCCACCATGGTGCGCAGCTTGGAACCGTCCATCGGGCCGTCCTGGATAATCAGAGCGCCGGTTTCTTCCATGAACGGGTTGCAATAGGCAGCCTCCTGTGCAGCCTGATAGCTTCCGCCCCAGCTGGCGAACACCATCTCGCGGCCTGACAGGTCGACGGCGGCCATGGCAGGGCGGCTTGCAACGCCGAGCGCGGCCACAGAAGCAGAGGCATAAAGCGACGTGCTTAGGAATTTGCGGCGGCTCAGACCCGCCATTTTGTTTTGATCAGTCATTGGTTTGGCTCCCTGTTGTTGTTTGCATTTCCCATCCCGCGAGCCGTCAGGCCGCCATTTCCTTGGCACGGAAATAGGGGATGACGCGTTCGCCGAACAGCTCGACGGTTCGCACCGCCACGTCATGCGGCAACCCGAAGGTGGGGCCGATCATGATGTGGTTGATTCCTGCGGCCTGATAGCGTTCCAGCTTTTCGATGATTTCATCCGGCGTACCGAACAGCAGGTTCTGTTTCAGGTTTTCGGCCTGATATTCCCCGCGTCCGGCGACCGTGTCGAAATCCACCGGCTCGGGGAACCCGTCGGTCACCGCGCCGGAATTCTTGAACAGGTTTTCGAAGTTGCGACCGAAGTTAACCACCGACTTTACCGCCGTATCAAGTACGCCGGGATCGTCGTAGACACAGCAGACCCGCAAAGTGGCATGTTCCAGACGGGCCGGGTTTCCGGCTGCATTGCTGGCATTGCCGAATTTTTCGACAAGGTCTTCGACCTCGGAAAAATCTTTGCGCAGGGCTGTGGACATGACGTTGCAATTGTTCTTCAGCGCGAATTCGAACGTATTCTGATCACGCGCCGCCACCCACATGCTGGGCGGTTTGCCAAGCGGTTTAGGCACACAGGCCACTGAAGGGAAATTCCATAACTCTCCGTCATGGGCATAGTCACCTTCCCACAGCCGCTGAACCGCCGGGATGATTTCGCGCAGGTATCTGCCGCCCTCGCCCTGGGGCATGCCACCGGCCATGCGGTCGAATTCGTACTGATAAGCACCGCGACCCAGACCCAGCTCCAGCCGGCCACCGGTCAGGATGTCACACATTGCCGCCTCACCGGCCAGCCGGATCGGATGCCAATAGGGCGCCGCGACCACCGCCGTACCAAGCCGGGCGTTCTTGGTGTGATTGCCCCAATGTGCCAGCAACTGGAACGGGTTCGGGGAAATCGTCAGCTCGATCGTATGGTGTTCGGCGGTCCAAATGATGTCGAACCCGCCCTGATCGGCTATTCTGACCAGATCGAGTGCCTCATCGGCCACCACATCCATTGTCTTGGATGTGTCGAAACGGGCCATGTTCACGATAATGGAAAATTTCATGTGTTGGTCCTATTTGTTGATCCGCATCACAAAGGCGTCCTGCTGGGCGCCGGAATAGTCGATCACGACTGTCTTGATGCGGCTGTACTCTTCGATGGCGGCAAAGCCGTTGTGTTTGCCGTAGCCTGAGTCCTTGAAGCCACCCACGGGCGACATCACGGAAGGGCTGCGGTAGGTGTTGATCCAGACCATCCCGGCCTCGATCCTGCGCATGAAGCGCAGCGCGCGATTGATGTTCTGCGTCCAGATGCCCGAGGCCAGCGCGAAGTCGCTGTCATTGGCCTGTTTTAAAAGGTCATCTTCGTCGCGGAATTTCAGGATGGACAGCACCGGGCCGAACACTTCTTCCCGGGCAATCCGCATGTCGTTGGTCACATCGGTGAAAATGATAGGTTCGACATACCACCCCTCACCCAAGCCCGAAGGACGACCACCGCCAAAGGCCAGCGTGGCGCCCTGTGACTTGGCGCTTTCGACAAATTCAGCGACTTTTTCAACCTGTGACCACAGCGCCAGAGGGCCGAGCTGCACGTCATCCCGTCGTGGATCACCGATCGTGATGGCGCGGGTTCTGTCGATGATGCGGGCAACCACATCGTCATAAACGCTTTCCTGTATGAAACAACGCGAACCTGCCACGCAGGTTTGACCGGCAGCAGCAAAAATTCCCGCGACCACACCGTTGGCCGCGGCATCCAGATCGGCGTCATCACACACCACGTTGGGCGACTTTCCACCCAGCTCAAGCGTGGCTGGCGTCAGTTGATCAGCGGCGTTTCGCGCAATGACCCGACCGGTCGCAGGACCGCCGGTAAAGTCGATCTTGGCAATGCCGGGGTGGGTGATCAGCGCGTTGCCGGCGCTATGGCCGTAGCCTGTGACAACGTTGAACACTCCGTCGGGGAATCCCGCCTCTGCCACCATTTCGGCGAATGCGACGGCCCCCGCCGAGGCATGTTCGGACGGTTTGACGACCACCGCGTTGCCACAGGCCAGCGCGGGCGCAATAGCGCGGATCATCATGTAAAGCGGGGAATTCCAGGGAATGATGACCCCAATCACGCCCAACGGCTCGCGTACCGTGAAATTAAGCATGTCGGGTTTGTTGACCGGTATCGTTGTGCCCTCGATCTTGTCGGCCATACCCGCGAAATAGCGCAGACCCACCGGCAACGCCTGTGCCAGCGCCCGCATTTCACGCAATAGCTTGCCGTTGTCCTTCACCTCGATTTCGGCGATGCGATCGATATTGCGTTCAAGGATTTCCGCCAGCTTCAGCATCAGCAATCCGCGCTGGCTTTGGGTGATGTCACACCACGCAGGATCACGCATCGCATCGCGGGCAGCTTCGACCGCGGCATCCACCTCGGCATCGGTGCAGTCGGATATCCTGCACCAGATCCGACCGGTGGTGGGATCGAAACATTCGATCTCTGCGCCGTTCGATTGGCGAAAGGCACCCCCGAAATGGATCGGCAGGCACGTATCCTGAATGCTTGCCACGGTAAATGCGGTCACGTGACGTTCTCCTGTTCTGCTAGCAATTTGCTCCACGGGGTCGATTGGCGGTCGATCGGGTTGATCCGGCCGGGACTGTCGGTGCCATCCACGTACAGTCCGAAACGCGCATCGCGATATTCTGTCTGGTAACGCCGCAGGACCGACTGCACGGGCCGCGAGGCGATCTCTTGCAGCGGCAGGTCGGTTACCGGAAAGAGCCGCAGATCATCGGGCACTGAACCGTCTTCCATTTCTCCGTGAAAGATCAGCCAGGTCGCGTTGCCCGAGGGCGCATCGAAGACCGAGTAGAGAAACCCAAGTTCCGCATTGATCCCGGCGTCAGCCAGCCCCCTTTCCAGCGAGGCGCGGCTCTCGCGAAAGACGGGGCGCACATCGCCCATGGGCAGGCTCCAGCCTTCGGCGGTGTGCCGCAGCAGAACCTCGCCCTGACGATCCAGCAGACAACCCACCCGGACACCGCCGTGATGCGAAACAGAATCCGCGGCGGTCTCTGCCAATCCCAGTTCGAGGTAATGCCCGCGCAAATAGGCCAGCGGGCGACCGTCAGTCTGATGAAACCCGGTGATGCGTCCGATCAGGATGATGTGGTCGCCCGCGTCCACCAGATTGTCGGTTTCACAGTCGAACCAGGCAACCGCCCCGCCGATGAGCGGACTACCTGACATGCTTTCGGTCCAGTCGGTTCCCTCGAAACGGTCAGGCACCCGGCTGGCAAATCGGGTGGACACATCTTTTTGTGCCTCGCCAAGAATATTTACCGCAAAGCAGCCAGCCCGGGAGAAGTGGCCGACGTTGGAAGAGGTCTTGGCGAGGCACACGAGCAGCAGGGGCGGCTCGAGAGAAACCGATGTAAAGGAGTTGGCGGTAAACCCGATGGGCGTTCCATCCTCGGCACGCGCAGTAACGACGGTTACACCGGTCGTGAAGCTGCCGAATGCCTGTCGCAAACGCAAGCGCTGATCGTTTTCGCCATCTTGTGCCCGAGCCGCCATACGCGCTGATTCCCTGTCCGTTCCCGGTCAGATTAGAGAGGGAATCAGGCCCGCGGCTTCCACCAGTTTGATCTAGATCAAAAAGTATTTTTCCTACGTTTCATATGAATTCATCAGTTTCGTAAGGCGCAATGCCAGATCAAACTCAAAGCATTTATCCGAATCGTTGAAATCGACGCCATATTGGTCGCTGATCTGTTCTATCCGGTAGCGCAAAGTCGTGACGTGAATGCCCAGGCAATCCGCGGCCTCCTGATAGCGTCGGCCGGCCCGCAGGAACACCTCGATAGTTTCCCGGGCGATCCGGGCCTTGCGCGATGCACAGGTTAGCGGCGCGGGTAGGACATTATCGAGAAAATTCTGAATCATCGTCGCATCAGCCGAGGCCATCAGAACCGGAAAATCGCCGATATTGACCTGGCTGACCCAACCTGTCTGTTTCAGAGAATGCGCCACCGCCAACGTGTTCGCGCAGGTCTGCCGCGCGGCGGTAAGCCCGTCGATACTGCCGATCCTTTCCGACATCACCAGTGCGATGCCCTGCGGGAGCACGGAAAGGATGCGTGACAGAAACGTCGTCTTTTGTTTCGCCGCGCGGTCTTCTGCGTCGCTGACCAACAGGACAAGGTCGCCTTCCAGTATACAGGAGATGACGGAGCCGAAACTTGCCTGAGCGTTTCGTTGGATGAAACTGTGCGCGCCCACATCTATGGCATGGTTTGTGGGTAGTCGTAGCATAACCAGACGCATGTCTGTTTGCAGATCGAAATCCAACACATGCGCCTCGTCAAGTATTTCATCCAGGTCTTTCCAGTCGCCGTTGAGCAGGCGCGACAAAAGCCGTCGCGCTGTGACCCGGCGGGACCGGAACTCGATGAAGCTGCGCAATATGAATGATGACAAGGCAAGCCGGCCCGCCTGTGCGGCGATCCTCTCATGATCGCTCAGAACCGCGTTGCGGAAAAAGAACAACGCGCCCACGTGCCTGCCATCAATTTGCAGGGCGCTAACTTCGGCACGAATCCGCGAGCCATCGATACGCAAATCCACAAGCTCTTCGCTCGCCAGGTTTCTGGCAGCCAGCGCCGCACGGATCAGATCGTCGGGCAGGCGCCTTGCCGTCGACAACTGAAGTGGCGGTGGGGCGGCGGGGTTGAACAATCCCCGGCCCGATGTCAGATCGACTGCCAGCCACCCCGCAGGGAACAGGCTACTAAGGCCTTCGGCCAATGAATCCGTCGCTTCGGATTCCAGCGTCTTGTTGAGCGAAGCCGTCATGTTCTCGAGAATGCTCTTCAGTCTCTGCGCCTGTTGACGCTCCTCCTCCAGTTTGCGCATCTTGCGCATCGCGATATTTGTCAGTTCCGCCACGCATTGCAGAAAGCCCAGGTCGGCGGCGCTGACATCGACGACCTTCCTCGATGCGACCGAATAGACCATCTGGCGTTGCCCGGAATCGCGCACGTCAAGCGGTATCATGACTGCAGTGTGATAACCGCGCTGCCGCGCATCATCCCGGAAACTCGGAAAGTCATCCTGCGCCGCAACATCGCGCATGATCAGCGGCTCGCGCTGTTCCAGAACCTGGCCCACAGGAGAAAATCGCGCATCCCAGCCAGGGACCTTGCTCAGGTCGCCGCCGTAATACGGGTCATATCGGACAATCGGAATGGCCAGACCCGCTTCGGGATCCAACACTTGAATACTGCTGATATCCCATTTGGAATGCTCGCATACTCCCTTGGTTAGTAACTGATATGTCTCCTCTGCGTTTTGGCTGTCGTCGATGACTCGTGCGAGCCTGGAAATATTCAACAGCAGATTTTCCGAACCGATAACAGGTTGCTTGTGCAATTGACCCCCCGACGCGTGGTTGCATGGATATTTCAGAATACGCAGCAAAGCCGACAGTCAGCAAGGCAACAAGAATACGAACCCGTTTGGTGAACGGCGCGGGCAAATAATTGGAAACACATGAAAATTCACAAAGGTTTGGCATTCCATGGGCTCGGGTTGACCGATTTATTCTTCGAACAACTACTTCTGCCCCGGAACCGACCGAAGATTTTTCCATGGCCGTCATTGGTGTGCACTTAGGCGAATTCACCCTTTGCCCCGCACCCTGTACGTGGCCCTCTGAGAGTTTCTGCTTGGTCGCAAATGGCCGGTCTTTCCGCTGCTCGGCGGCGCTGAAATTTACGCCTCTGCGGCATTTCTGGTGCTGCGAGCGCGTGCAGCACGAAAATCGAATTCACAGGTTGGACTCACGCCCGGCTTTCGCTGCACAAACCACAGAAGACTGGTTTGGGAAGAGCCGACCTTGGGTCGTTCAGAAAACAAGGGTTTCTCAGGACTTCTGTCATCATCGGTGCGGGTCTCTGAAGCACAAGGGAATCCTGCCTTGCAATCCGTGCCATAATTGGTATGAAGCAACATGAATATGTTAACGCTAACATAGCGGCTTTGAAGCGGACGCTCGACCGCTATATCATCAAGGGCGGGTAAATTTCAGGAGGAGCCCAGAACATGGTTTCACGCGTGATACCGGTTGACCCGTTCGATCTGGTACTGTTCGGCGCGACTGGCGATCTGGCGCAACGCAAGATATTGCCCGGTCTTTATCACCGGTTCGAGGTCGGGCAGATGCCGGACGCGGCCCGGATTATCGGTTCGGCGCGTTCTGATATGGACGCCGTGGCGTTCCGGGAACTTGTACAAAATGGCATAAGGCAGTTCGCACCCCAGTACAAATCGGACATCTTGGCTCGTTTCCTGGAGCGCGTTGAATATATTCCGGTCGATGCGCTGGGCGACTCGGGTTGGTCCGATCTGGTCAATTCCCTGCGCCCTGACGCGGTGCGCGCTTTCTATCTGTCGGTCGGCCCGTCGCTCTTTTCCGGCATCGCGCGGCGGTTGCACGACTACGGTCTGGCCACTCTGGAAAGCCGTATCGTCATCGAAAAGCCTTTCGGTCATGACCTGTCCTCGGCGCAGGCCCTGAACGCGGAATTGCGTGGGTGTTTCAAAGAACATCAGATCTATCGCATTGATCATTATCTGGGCAAGGAAACCGTTCAGAACCTGATGGCGCTGCGCTTCGCCAATTCGCTGTTCGAACCTTTGTGGAATTCGACCCATATCGACCATGTTCAGATCACCGTGGCCGAAACCGTCGGAATCGAGGGACGCGAAGCCTATTATGACAGGTCCGGTGCCATGCGGGACATGATCCAGAATCACCTGATCCAGCTTCTCTGTCTCATCGCGATGGAACCCCCGTCAAAGTTCAACTCCAACGCGGTTCGTGACGAGAAAGTCAAGGTAATAGAGGCACTTGAGCCGGTGGAGCCCGGTGACATCGCGCGCGGGCAGTATCGCGCCGACAAGGGTGCAGACGGCTTTATCGATCACGTGGGCAACAAGGAAAGCCGCACCGAAAGCTTCATTGCGCTCAAGGTGCGTGTCGGCAACTGGCGCTGGGCCGGGGTGCCGTTCTATCTGCGAACGGGCAAGCGCCTGCGTGCACGGGAATCCGAAATCGCCGTGTATTTCCGCGACCCGCCACATACGATATTTCCCAATGTCGGCCACCTGCGCGGCAACGTACTGGTGATCCGCCTGCAGCCGGACGAAGGCATCACTCTGAGCACCACCATCAAGGATCCGGGTCCGGGCGGGTTCCGGCTGGCGGATGTGTCGCTGGACATGAGTTTTGCCGAGGCGCTGGGCGCGGATTCCCGCGCGCAGGACGCCTATGAACGGCTGGTAATGGATGTCATTCGCGGCGACCAGACCCTGTTCATGCGCGGCGACGAGGTCGAAGCTGCATGGGCATGGGTCGATCCTGTCATCCAGAGTTGGGAGGACAACCGCGACCGCCCATCGCTTTACGATCAAGGCAGTTCCGGCCCCGAAGATGCGCTGATGCTTATGCACCGCGATGGCCGACGCTGGCGGCAGATCGGAGAGTGAGATGGTAAATAAGGTCATCGAACAGGTCACGCGGCGCATCGTCGACCGCAGCAAAGACTTGCGCGCTGCTCATCTGCAGCGGATGGAGCATGCCTTGGCGTCCGGTCCGGCGCGCGCGCATCTCTCCTGCAGTGGTCAGGCGCACGCCTATGCCGGTGCGGGCGAAGACCAAGAGGCGCTTGCTATCGGCAGCGCCGGGCATCTGGGGGTCGTCACCAGCTATAATGACATGCTCTCGGCGCATCAGCCCTTTGAGCGGTATCCCGAGCTCATCCGCAACGCAGCTCGCGCGGCGGGTGGCACCGCGCAGGTGGCTGGTGGTGTTCCGGCTATGTGCGACGGCGTCACACAAGGGGCGGCGGGGATGGAATTGTCGCTGTTCTCACGCGACGTGATTGCGATGGCGGCGGGGGTGGCGCTCAGTCACAACACCTTTGACGCAGCGGTGTTTCTTGGAGTTTGCGACAAGATCGTTCCGGGGCTGGTTATCGCTGCGCAGGCCTTTGGGCATCTGCCAGCGGTCTTCCTGCCGGCCGGTCCCATGACCAGCGGCCTGGCCAATGACGAAAAAGCAAAGGTCCGTCAGCAGTTTGCGGCGGGTGAATGTGGGCGGGCCGAGTTGATGGCAGCCGAGATGGCAGCCTATCATGGGCCGGGCACTTGCACCTTTTACGGGACGGCTAATACAAACCAGATGCTGATGGAGTTCATGGGACTGCACCTGCCGGGGTCCAGTTTCGTGACCCCGAATACCGCCCTGCGGGACGCCCTGACCGAAGAAGGCGCGCGTCGTGCCTTGTCGCTAAGCGCCCTGGGAAACAGCTATACGCCGGTCTGCAAGATTCTTGATGAGCGCGCCTTTGTAAACGGCATTGTCGGTTTGATGGCGACCGGAGGGTCCACCAACCTGCTGATCCACCTTGTCGCAATGGCGCGCGCAGGCGGGATCGTTCTGGATTGGCACGACTTTTCCGATATTTCCCAAGCGGTGCCCCTGATCGCAAGGGTCTATCCCAACGGCCTGGCCGATGTGAACCATTTCCACGCGGCGGGCGGACTCGGATATGCCATCGGGACCCTGTTGGACGAAGGATTGCTGCATCCCGACACGACAACAGTCGCAGGGAAGGGCCTGCATCATTACACGCAGGAGCCGAAGCTGATTGATGGTAATCTGGTCTGGCAGAAGGGGGCTGGGACCAGCCTCAATGACAAGATCCTGCGCCCAGCCTCGGAGCCGTTTCAGCCGACTGGCGGGCTGTCCCGGCTCAGTGGTTCATTGGGAACGGCGGTGATGAAGACCTCGGCAGTCGCGCCGGAGCATTGGCGTGTCGAGGCCCCGGTGCGGGTCTTCCACGACCAGGACGAAGTGAAGGCGGCATTCAAGACGGGCGAACTGACCAGTGATCTGGTGTTGGTTGTGCGGTTTCAGGGACCCAAGGCCAATGGCATGCCCGAGCTGCATTCGCTAACGCCGATCCTGTCGATCCTTCAGGGGCGGGGACAAAAGGTGGCGCTGGTTACTGATGGGCGTATGTCCGGGGCTTCGGGCAAGGTGCCTGCCGCAATCCATGTCTGTCCCGAAGCGCTGGATGGTGGTCCGATTTCTCAACTGCGCGACGGGGATATCGTGCGTGTGGATGCCAAGCATGGCGTTCTGGAAATACTGACCGAAGGCGTTCTGGACCGCGCGCCAGCCAAGGCCGATTTGTCGGCACACCAGTTTGGCGTCGGGCGAGAACTGTTCGCAGCTTTCCGTTCCGCCGTCAGTTCTGCCGATGCTGGGGCAAGTGTGTTTGGAGGATAGATCGTGACAATGAAAACAGCTCGCACCCGCGAAATCTGCGAACTCGCCCCAATTGTCCCCGTGCTTGTTATCGACGATGCAGCTCATGCCCGGCCCCTGGCAGAGGCTTTGATCGCAGGAGGTTTGCCCGCGCTGGAGGTCACGCTGAGAACATCTGCCGCGCTGGATGCGATCCGGGCGATGGCCGAGGTGCCGGGCGGAGTGGTTGGGGCCGGAACACTGGTCACGCCCGACGACGTGCGCGCCGCAAAACAGGCCGGGGCGCAGTTCGGGGTGTCGCCCGGCGCCACCGACAGATTGATTGCCGCCTGCGAGTCCGAAGGGTTGCCGCTGTTGCCAGGTGCCGCCACTGCAACCGAAGCAATGCGTCTTTTGGAGCAGGGCTATGACATGCTCAAGTTCTTTCCCGCCGAAGCATCGGGCGGCTCTGCGGCGCTAAAGGCGATTGGCGCTCCGTTGCCGCAGATATCTTTTTGCCCAACCGGTGGCGTTTCCCCTGCAAATGCCATCAGCTATCTGAGCTTGCCGAACGTGATCTGCGCAGGCGGCAGTTGGGTTGCACCGAAACGCATGGTCGCAGCGGGCGACTGGGCTGGAATCGAGAAACTGGCGCGTGAAGCAGCGACGCTAAAGCCCTGATCCGACGCCACCTATTTTGCGCCGACCGAGTTTTGCCCGGACTTTCCGCCCAACATCCGTGCCACGACCTTGCGCAGCCAACCCTGGTCTTGCGTATCCGCGTCAACAGGTTGCCGGGTCTGTGCCGCGACGCCTTCGGGATCGACAACAGTCAATCCATCCTGGAATTGCAGACGGTATAGATCGGCATATATGCCGCCGCGCGCCAGCAGCTCTTCATGAGTGCCCTCGTCAACTGCCCGCCCGCGATCCATCACGACAATCTTGTCGGCATTCCGGATCGTCGACAGCCGGTGCGCGATGACGATGGTGGTTCGTCCACCAGACAGTTTGTCCAACGCGGCCTGAACCACCTTTTCCGATTGCGCGTCCAGCGCCGATGTCGCTTCGTCCAGCAATAGGATCGGAGTATTGCGCAGCAGGGCGCGCGCGATAACCACACGCTGCCGCTGGCCGCCGGACAGGGCCGATCCGCGCGGCCCGACAAGCGTCTCCAACCCATTTTCAAGCTTGGGCAAAAAGTCGGTGACGTGGGCGGCGTCCAGAACCTCTTTCAACTGCGCGTCCGTCACGTCGGTGCGGCCCAGAAGGATATTTTCGCGCAGAGTTTCGTCGAACAGCAAGGCCTCTTGCGTCACCACGGAGAACAGATTGCGCAGGTCCGGCAGCGCCATGTCCTTGACCGCGACCCCGGCAATTTCGACCGACCCGTCCTTGGGATCGACAAGGCGCGTCAACAGGTTGAACACGGTGGATTTTCCTGCGCCCGATGCACCAACAAGCGCGGTGGTCTTACCCGCCTCTGCCGTTACGGTCAGGCCGCGCAAGACCTTGGCGTCACCATAGGACAGAGTAACATCCTTCAACAGGATCTCGGGCAACCCCTTTGGCGCGGCAACGGGTTTGGCGGGCGATTTCAGCCGGATCGGTGAATCCATCAATTCCTTGATCCGCTCCATCGCCGCGGCGGCGACCTGCCAGGTGCCGGAAATCGATGCCAAACGCCGCATGGGGTCGAAGGCCAGTCCAATTGCTGTGAAAAAGCTCATGAACTGGCCGACGGTCTTTTCACCCGAAATGATTTCGGCCCCGCCATAAAGAAGCACGCCCATGAAGCCGACACCGGCCATCACGTCGATCAGGCCTGTGATCGAGGCGGTTCCGAAAGAGGCCCGGATTTCCGAACGGACGAACCCGTTCATGTGTTTGCCGAAACGGTCTGCCTGATAGTGTTCCAGATTGTTCAGCTTTATCGGTACGATGCCGTGGAAAATCTCGTCCAATCGTGTCGAAAGCGTTGCACCGAGATCGCGGGCTGACGCGGCTTTCTTGCGGACATAGCGCTGCGCAGCACCGATGGGCAGGAACATCAGCGGTACGCCAATCAGCATGATCGCGGTCCAGATCCAGTCCACATTGATCGCCACACCCATCAGCACAACGAGCGACACAAGATCCTTGCCCGCCCCCCGGATGATGATCTGCCAAACGTTGTTCACGGCGCCAACGTCTGCCTGCACCCGCTGAATAAGAAAGCCCGGCGGATGAACCTGATGGAACGATGTGTCCTGCCGGATCAGATGGTCCAGCAGATCTGTTCTGAGATGCGCCGCTGTTTCCTGCGAAATTCTGGACAGGATCACCTTTTGCGTAACACCCGCAAGACCCCGAACCGAAAAGATCACGAAAAACGCAATGCTGACCCAAACCAGAGCGTTGGAATTGCCCTGAACGAAGATGTTGTCGAACATCGGCTGCATCATGTAACTGATCGCGCCGACCATTGACCCTTCGATGATCATGAAGACCGCTGCAATCGCAAGCAGTCCCATGCGTGGACGCAGGTACTTCTCCCACAACCAGCCGAACAGCTCGACCGAGGATTTGGGTTTGACGCTCATCGTCCGGCTTTCGTATGCAGGAAAGGGGGGTATTTTTTTGTCATGACGCGCCCATTTAAGCACCCCGGCCGCACTGCGCAAGCTGAGCAGGGTTTTTTCATGTAACTGCGGGGCTTTGCTGACGCGACGACCTGAGTACATGCAAATGCGCAGCTTGACGCCGTCTGCGGTAAACATAGTGTAGGCGCAAAAATCATCTGGCAGATCGCATGTCACACTCCAGCAAAGTCTCGCAAGGACGCGAATACCTCGCCATCCCGGGCCCATCGATCATTCCTGACGTGGTCCTTCAGGCCATGCATCGTCCTGCACCCAACATCTATTCCGGAGAACTGGTCGAGATGGTGCCGGGCATTATCGAAGGTCTGCGCGCCGTCGCACGCACCCGGCATCAGGCGTCCGTTTATATCTCCAACGGACATGGCGCGTGGGAGGCGTCCCTTGCCAACGTCATAGCGCCCGGTGAGACGGTGCTTGCACCCGCTTCAGGCATATTCACCCATGGCTGGGCAGAAATCGCGCGGGGCTTGGGCGCCAGGGTCAGAACGATCGATTTCGGCAGGTCGTCGGCATGGGATCTGGGCAGGATTGCCGAAGTGTTGCGCAAGGATCAGGAACACAAGATCAAGGCCGTACTCGCTGTCCATGTCGATACATCGAGTTCGATCCGAAACGACATACCCGCGCTGCGAAACCTTCTTGACGAACTGCAGCATCCCGCTCTGCTGATGGCCGACTGCATCGCGTCGCTGGCCTGTGAGCGGTTCGAGATGGACGCGTGGGGTGTCGACGTCATGGTTGCCGCTTGCCAAAAGGGGCTTATGGTGCCGCCAGGGCTGAGTTTTGTCTTTTTCAATGACAAGGCACAGGCCAAGCGGTCGGCAATGCCGCGCGTGACGAAATACTGGGACTGGCAACCTCGGGCCAATCCGGACGAATTTTATCAGTATTTCGGAGGAACGGCTCCAAC